>JAQVWU010000186.1 GCA_028709565.1 Eubacteriales bacterium | reverse complement strand
CCCATGGCGGAGGCGAATATCACGGCGGAGATGCCGTCCAGCAGCGATTTGGCGAACAGGATGGCGCTGTTGCCGTTGATACCGTCCTCCAGCGAACCGACGATCGCCATGGAACCCACGCAATACACCAGGGTCGCCGCAACGAACCCCCGGGCGAAATCCGATGTGCTGCCGGGTTTGACGAATTTCCTTTCACAAAAGGCGCCGAAAGCCTCCAGCCGCTCCTCAATGCGTATCAGCCCGCCGACCAGCGCCCCGAGGGCCAGCGAGATAATCATAACCATCGTATGTTCGGATACAATCTTGCCGTCGGCGACGGTAAAGGAAGCGGACAGTGCCCCGCCGATACCGACAAAGACCACCGCCAGACCCACCCCCTGCATTACCGTATCGGTCAGACGCTCCGAGAGCGCCTTCTTTAGCACAAGACCCGCGGCTCCGCCGATTAAAATGGCCGCCACATTAACTATTGTTCCCAGGCCGATCATAGAACCCACCCTCTGTAAATAATCCGATTTTATCCGATTTTATCCGATTTTCGCGTTTAAAACTCAAAAAAGTATATCACGGCGGCGCGTCTCTGTCAAGGGCAAAAATATTTATAATACCCCTTGACACGCGATACTTTGCGTGGTATAGTATTATGCGTAAGGAGGTGTTCCCTTGGATATACAGTTAAAGCGGGGATTCCTTGAAGCCTGCGTGCTCGCCGTTCTCACAAAGGAGGACTCATACGGATACCGGCTTATCAAGGACATTGAGCCCGGTATCGAAATTTCGGAATCCACCCTGTATCCGATATTGAAGCGTCTGGAGAGCGGCGGAATGTTAAGGGTGTATTCGGTGGAGCACAACGGCAGGCTGCGCAAATATTACAGCATCACCGGCGCCGGCAGACTCAGGCTGGAGTCCTTTCTTGAGGAATGGAAAGAGGTTACGGCGGTGTATAACTTTATTATAAGCCGGATTGAGGAGGGTTCGCAATGAATAAACAGGCGTTTCTCGGCGCGCTGCGGGAAAAGCTCGCGCCGCTGCCCGAACAGGAAATCGAAAGGTCGCTGGCCTATTACAGCGAGATTATCGATGACCGCATGGAGGACGGCATGACCGAGGCGGACGCGGTGGCAGCCCTGGGTGATCCCGGCGCAATCACCGAAACAATCATGTATGATATGTCCATCCCCGCGCTCATGAAGGCGCGGGCGAGCGGCAGCCGCAGCGGCGCGTCCAATAAAACCCTGTGGCTGGTCCTGGTCATCCTGGGCTTTCCGCTGTGGTTTCCGCTGGTTATGATGCTTTTCTCGGTCATCGCGGCGGTCTATATAACCGTCTGGGCGCTGATTATATCGCTGTATGCCATCGTCCTCTCCCTCGCCGCAGCAGCGGTCGGCGGCATCGCGGCGGCTTTGGCGGCCCTTATTGATATGTCGGTCGCGGCGGCGCTCATGACCCTGGGTCTGGCGCTGTGCTGCGGCGCGCTGACGATATTCATGATAAAGCCGGTTTATCTCATAACGCGGGCGCTCATCGGCTTCACCGGGCGGGTCATACGCAAAATCAAATCGCTGTTCGTAAAAAACATTTGATATCGAGAGAGGGGAACGGGATGAAATCCAATATAATCTATATCGTCGGCGCGCTGATTTTGATTGCCGGGATATCGCTGCTGGTTGTGGGCTTCGCCATGACGGGCTTTGACATGAACGCCCCGGGCAACGCGGGTACTTACACCGAAAAAACCTACGAAGCGCCGTCGCCCGGGCGCATACAAACCATTGAAATCGAAGACAGCAACACCGTCGTTGAGATTATCCGGTCCACGGGCAGAAAACTGCGGATAAATTACCACGAAAGCGAAGACGATTATTACGACATCTATCTGAACGGTGATGTTCTGCGCTGCAGGAAGCAGAATTCGGCTAAATGGTATCAAAACTTTTTCAGATTCGACACTCAAAAGAGATCGCTTGTGCTGTCAATACCGGCGGGTTTCGGGGGCGACATATCGGTCAAGACCTCAAACGCCGCCATTGATGTCAGCGATATTGACCTGAGTCAACTGCGGCTGCGCAGCTCAAACGGCCGTATAAAAGCCGGCAATGTGAAAGCCGGTCTGATCGATGCCGACACCTCAAACAGCGGTATCGACCTGCGGCGCAGCGAGGCGGAGGAGATAGTCTGCCGCACCTCCAACGGTAAAATCGAGCTGGACGATGTCGGGGGCGACGATATCCGGGCGGAAAGCTCAAACGGCAGTATAATCATACACGCGGTATCCGCCCGGGACATAAACATCCGCACCTCAAACGGCAAAATTGAATTTGACGATATAAAAATTACATCGGAACTGTCCATGACTAACTCAAACGGCAGCATCAGGGGCCGGGTCGACGGACGCATGTCCGACTTCACCATCAGGACAAAAACTTCAAACGCCTCAAATAATTTGCCCGAAGATTTCGGCAGCGGCGGCAAAAAACTGACCGCCTCCACCTCAAACGGCGCCATTGACATAGAATTCACAGGTGACTGACAACGGCAAACCCCATAAAAAACGCACCCCGCGACAGGGTGCATTTTTTATAAATCCGGTCTTATCTCTTTTTGCCCGCGATAAAGACGCCGGCGAGGGAGAGTATGGCGGGGATGAGCATTATTGCCGATACATCGGCTGTCTGGGGGGCCGCAGCTGCCGCAGTTGCTTCCGCTATTGCCGCTTCGGCCGCTGCCAGTTCGGCCGCCGCCGCTTCCTCGGCTGCCTTAATCTCCGCGAAATAGCCGTCGTACTGGGCCTGTGTGCCTATGAATACCTTGCCCTTGCCCTGTTCAATCAGCTTGGCGCCGATATCCGAGCTTATGGAGCCGCAGGGGATGGTGGGGTATTCGATTGTCATCTGGACGTCGTTGTAGGTGCTGATAACGCCGTCGTCGTGTACCTCGCCGTCGGGATAGTTGTTGCACACTATCGCTCCGATGGCGCCGGCGTTCTTGGCGTTCTCGGTCTTCACGGTGAAGGTGGACTCGCCGCGTTTGATGAGGGCGAGTATACCGCTGACCTCGGCGGGAAACATTTCGGGTGTGCTGCCGATATCGCAGAACACAAAATCATACCATTGGCCGGAAAGATGTGTCAGGCTGTTTTCGGTGATTTCGATTTCGTCGGGGTCGGAACTGAACCACTGATAGCAGGCGGTGCCGTCCTCAAACCAGACCATCGTATCGTTTGGGTTATAGGGGACATCGGGGTCCGAGCTTAGGTATGTATCGCCGCTGGGGGTCATGGTCGCCGCCGAGACCGGCAATGCCAGCAGGACGGTTATAAGGAGTAATGCGGAGATAATTGCGGATAATTTTTTCATGGGTATCCTCCTTTGATATGTATAAATGATTTGGTATTCATTCATACATATCATAACACTATTGCATATAAAAATCAACGTCTTTTTTAACAAAGTTTAAATTATTTTATCCGGTATTTCTATAATCATTGCATCAATTCTAAATATATATGTCGAATGTTTTATGATTATGTTGCCATAGTTGAAACTGATAAACGCAAAAATTTCCGCCGAGTCTTATAATTCTATTGACATTTTGCATATATATGGTATTATGATATTACAGAAAGTATTTAACATGTGACCCGATTTTTATGACAGGGGGTATTAATATCAACGACCGCGGACCGGAGAATATATTCACCGAAAAATTCTACGAAGCCGACCTCTCGGCACAGCAACTGGGCGCCGTTGAGATCAGCGACCGGGACACCGGTATAGAAATCGTCCCGGCCGGGGGCAGCAGGCTGCGCGTAACCTATTACGAGAGCGAGAAAATCTATTACGTGATTACCCTGACCGACGGCGTGCTGCGCGTCGAAAAGCAGGGTCCCGCCAAATGGTATGACAACATTTTCGATTTGATCCAGAGAAAGAAGCTCATCCTTTCCCTTCCCTGCAATTTCACGGGGGATATATCGGCCGTAACCGCCAACGCCGCAATCGCCGCGGAGGATGTTACGGTATCGGAGATGGGCATGCGCACCTCCAACGGAGCAGTTAAATGCGGCGGACTAAATGTCAAACGCCTGGTCGCCGAGACATCAAACAGCGGGGTTATACTCAGCGCCCTGCGCGCGGAGGACGATATTGTCGCCCGCACCTCAAACGGCAAGGTCGACCTCAGCCGGGTTCGCTGCGCATCCCTCAGGGCTGTCACCTCAAACGGAGCCGTCAAACTGTCGTCGGTAAACGCCGGGAGAGGCATTGACGCCCGCACCTCAAACGGTAAGATTGCCTTTGACGACATTGAATTCGAAACGGAACTGACGCTGACCACATCAAACGGCTCAATCAAGGGCTCCGTCGGGGGCAAAATGTCCGACTATACCATCAGGTCGGCTGCCTCCAACGGCAGAAACAACCTGCCCGGGCATATCACCGGCGGGGACAGACAGATAACGGCCACCACTTCAAACGGCGCCATCGATATAGAGTTCTGCGGGGACCGATAAGCGACATAATCGGCATAATATATAAATAATTCTGCCGAACTTTATATGAATTCACACTTGACAGACGATGAATTTTCCTCTATAATGGTGAACGCCGGTTTCACATTAATGACGAACAATATAAAAAATACGGAGGAATTATCATGCCGGAAATTGTCAGGTGTTACAGACAGAATATGCCCGCGCATCGTTTTATAGGCATTAAATACGGGGAGAGTGACCGCGCCGGCGGCAGCTTCGGCGACCGGTGGCGCGACTGGTTCGAGCATGACCGCTTCGGCGCCCTCGAGACGGCCATCGCCGGCGGGCTTGAAAAGCTGGGCGAGACCTATGAGGACAACGGTGCCTATCTGGGGTTCATGCGCTGCGGACCCGCCCTGCCCTTCGAATACTGGATCGGTCTGTTCGCCGCCGCGGACACCCCCGTTCCGGAAGGCTTCGAATCTCTGGACTGCCCGGCGGGAGAGATGGGCGTGTGCTGGATACACGGTAAGGAATCGGACGGTTTATACGGCATGCACGACGCCTGCGTACATGAAGCGGAGGCAAACGGCTTTGTCATCCGGCGCGATTTCGGCGGCGGCGAGGAATACCGCTTCTTTGAACGCTACGCCTGTCCCCGCTTTACCGAAGCGGACGGCGACGGAAATGTAATTCTCGACTACGCATTTTACATAGAATAAAGATAAACCGGACTTTTGACCGAAGGTCCGGTTTTTAACGCCCTGTAAACTATTGTTAAATTTTAATCAAAACCGTTTGCCGTTTATCAAAAAAAGTATTAAAGTGGATTTATGGATTGACCACCGTAAACTTGACGAATAATCCCGGAGGGTAATATGCCTGTATTCAAAAAACGAACGGCGTTTATTTTATTGTTTATCCTCGGTCTGCTTTTCGCCTGCGGCACGGCGGACCCCGAAGAAATTGCGTCTCCGCCCGCCCAGACGGAAGACCCCGATACCGCTGCCGCACCGGAAAACCTCGCTCCGCCCGCCGCAGTCACAACGGCAGACCTCGCGCCGCCCGCCGTGGCTGTACCGGAAGAACCCCTCCCCGCCGGCGAAGCACAATCGGAGATATATGCCGACGACCTTGACTGGTATATCAACGACGATATCGCCGCACTTGATTTCGCCGAAATGTATATCAGCGCCTCGGCAAAGCGCACCGATCGCAAATTCGAAGGACTGCGCGACCCGGAAATACGGCTGCTGCACCTAGTGGGCGATAACGGTGCGCGGGAAATCAACGACGCCATCGATAAAGCAATAACCGAACCCTACGCCGGCTATATCTCGCAGATTCAGGGCGGCGACTATACCGATGACAACCTGTTTGTATGTCAGAGCCATGTCGCGCTCTCGGACAGTATGGCCGTTGTCACGATAACTTTCTTTGTTTATGCCGGAACCGCGGCTACAGAAGCCAATTCTGAAAGCGTTGAATTTCTGTATGATTATAACGCCGACCGGCTCCTCACCGTTTCGGATGTCCTCGCGTCGGCCGGAGTCGACGACGCGGCGTTTTTAAACAGTCTGAACGATTACGCGAACCGGTACAACAATCAGCCCGAAACATATACGGCGGAAAACATCAACTGGCTGCTGCCGACCGCTACGGGTATAACGGTAAATATGCATACCCGGCCGTATTATACCTACCCCGAAACCTTCACAATCCCCTATACCGTCCTCGGTGCGGCATAGTTTCTGCGCACATAATATAAAAAGACTGCACCAAGGGTATAATCCTTCGGTGCAGTTTTTGTCG
>JAQVWU010000185.1 GCA_028709565.1 Eubacteriales bacterium | reverse complement strand
TATATGGGAGCATAGCTCAGCTGGGAGAGCACCTGCCTTACAAGCAGGGGGTCATAGGTTCAAGCCCTATTGTTCCCACCAAGGATCATACGTCAAAGAATTATAATTCTTCGGTCGCAGATCCAATACGGCCCGGTAGTTCAGTTGGTTAGAACGCTAGCCTGTCACGCTAGAGGTCGTGGGTTCGAGTCCCATCCGGGTCGCCATTTTTTTTTGTGACTTGCCTCTGTAGCTCAGTTGGTAGAGCAGTGGACTGAAAATCCACGTGTCGTTGGTTCAATTCCGACCGGAGGCACCAACACGTTTTCCTGCAATAACTTACACACGGTATCCGGTCCCGTGTTCCGTGCGGATTTAGCTCATTTGGTAGAGCGCGACCTTGCCAAGGTCGAGGTGGCGGGTTCGAGCCCCGTAATCCGCTCCAGATATTTGTCGACCCCCTTCATATATCCCAATTACGCGGTTTATGTATGAAACGCGTTTCACTATCTGCGCGTTTTTGTTTCAGGCAGTCTTTAAGGCGCCATAGACAAGCGGTAAGGCAGAGGTCTGCAAAACCTTTATTCCCCGGTCCGATTCCGGGTGGCGCCTCCAAACCAAAACACCGTCTGATGATTCAAACAGGGTCGTCGAGGTGTTTTTTAATTTATCAGCTTTTCTATTGACAACCGAACAATTTAAGTATATAATAATGTCATACAGACGCGGATTTAGCTCATTTGGTAGAGCGCGACCTTGCCAAGGTCGAGGTGGCGGGTTCGAGCCCCGTAATCCGCTCCATTTACAACAACGAAAGACAATCCCCAGCGCCGGGGGTTGTTTTTTATGCGTGTTTGTATTGCAAATCCGGCGCGGCGGTGTTATAATAAGCTTATCAAAATTGAAAAAAAGACGGAGGAATTTTTGTGCAGATTAAACTGAACTGCTGCGGGGCCGAGGGAATCGCCGATACGGCAGGAGGAGAACTTATTTCGTATAAAGCAGACGGCAGGGAATATATCTGGCGTGGCGATGCCGCCCATTGGTCGGGTCACGCCCCCGTATTGTTCCCGTTTGTCAGCGCTCTGAAGAACGGTAAAACAAAATTCGGTGGAAAAGAGTATACCATGAGCGGCAAACACGGCTTTGCCCGCAAGAGCGAGTTTGAACTGATCGAATCGGATGAAAAGAAGGTTGTTTTCAGTCTGGGTTCAAACGAGACGACTCTGAACCAATATCCTTACAGATTTGCGCTCTGTGTGACACACGAGCTGGACGACGGCGGTTATAAGACGACATATACGGTGAAAAACACCGACACGGACGGGATAAAGTTCTGCATCGGAGGTCATCCGGGTTTTTGTGTTGACGGTTCGCTGGAGGACTATAAACTTGTTTTTGATTTAAAAGAGAACTGCGATCTTTATTATACAGACGCAGACAGTCTGTATTCTAACGCTTACAGAGCGGAGCGCCGTATAGAAGGCCGCGAATTTGACCTGCGTTACGCCGACTTTGACGCCGACGCGCTCATAGCGACCGGCTTGAAGAGCCGCCGCGTAAAGCTGATAAACAAACACAACTCAAGGGGACTGGAATTTGATTACACGGGTTTTCCCGTATTGGTATTGTGGAGTCCGCCCAAGAAGCACTCGCCCTTCATCTGTCTTGAACCCTGGGTTGGACTGCCGGCAATGCCCGATGAAAGCGGGAATTTCGAGGACAAGCCTTATGTCATAACCCTGCCCGCTGGCGGTGAATACAGTGTTTCATATAAAATAACATTGATCTAGATTGCAAGGGCGGTCCGCGGCAGCGGGCTGCTTTTTTACGCCATTTTACAGCGGCTCAATCCAAGCGGCGCTTGATATTGAAACAACGAATTGATAATTGTTATTATTACAAACTTTCGGTATAATATTATCACACCGGTGAATATATGACTCGGAGGCATTTGTATGCGGATTAAACTGGGAGAAAAAATCAGAGAACTTCGCCGACATGACAGAAAGACACAGGAAATGCTGGCGGACGCGCTCGGTGTTACCGGTCAGGCTGTTTCTCGCTGGGAAGCGGGCGGCGGGTATCCCGATATGGAAATAATTCCGGCAATCGCAAATTATTTTAATGTATCAATCGACGAACTATTCGGTTATAACGGCGAGCGGGAACAAAAAAAACAAAAGATCATTGCCGACGCGGATGCTATGATTAACGCGCAGGATGATCTGGGGGATTGTGTTGCCATGCTTAGGGAAGCTGCTTCCGAATTTCCGGCGGAAGCGCAGATATTATTACGGCTCGGATTCGCGCTTAATATGTACGGATGGCAGAAATACGGCGCCCGCGGATATACAGAGGACGGGTGCGATTACGCTTTGAACGACGCGGATTATAACGCAAAAAACGAGTATTGGCAGGAGGCGCTGACGATATTCGATAAAGTATTGGAAATGGGACTGGGTCCGGACGACCGGCTGGCGGTAATTACGGTTATGGTCAGGCAATACGCGGCTATCGGTGCCTATGACAGGGCGGAGGCGATAGCCGCGAAACAGGACCCGGTTATAATAAGCCGCGAATGTCTGCTTGCTGCCGCAAGCGAGGGAGAAAAGCGCGATTTATATCAGGGCGAAGCTTTGATTGAACTGACCCGGCAGATTAAGATTATTGCGGAGAACGCGGTTTTATCGAAATTATCCCTGGTCCGGAGCGAAACCGGTGTGCGCATTTTATCGGGGATCGCGCGTCTGTATGAACTGATCTTCGACGACGGCAACTGCGGTATCGGTCATTCCGACCTGCGCGATCTGTATCTGTGGTGCGCCGTTCTGACGGCAAGACAGGACAATTTAGCCTGCGCGACAGAGTATTTTGACATTGCGTTCGGGCATGCGGAGAAATACGACGCTATACGCCAAACCGGTGTTTATCAATATACCGCTCCCCTTGTGTCAAAGGTTACCTTTCCGAGCGATAACTGGCCCAAGAACCCCGAGGGTTCATGGAAGGGCTGGCTCAGCGTCGCGCCCGAAAATCTGGTTGAAGCGATACGCGGGAACGACCGTTATGCCCGATGCTTTGCCGATATGTAATAGGGCGCGGCAAAAAAGTCTGCGGCGCGCCTTGACATTTGAATTATTATAGGATAACATATAAATAATTCGGCGACAGCTGATATCGTAATATATATAAACATAAAACAAAATGAGGTATTGTATATGAGCTTTAAGGTTGCTTTTATTGGAGCCGGAAGTCTCGGCTTCACGCGCAGACTGCTTTGCGACATGCTGGCGGTAAAGGAGTTTGACAATATAGAAATAGCTTTTACCGATATAAATCAAAAGAATCTGGACATGGTCACCGAAATCTGTCAGCGTGATATTACCAGCAACGGGCTGGATATAAAAATTCATTCAACTTTGGACCGCCGTGAGGCGCTCAGGGACGCGAAATACGTGGTTAACTGTGTCCGCATAGGTGGTCTGGAAGCCTTTGAGACCGATATCGAAATTCCGCTGCGCTATGGTATAGACCAGTGTGTCGCCGATACCCTTTGCGCGGGCGGTATCATGTACGGTCAGCGGGGGATTGCCGCCATTCTTGATTTTTGCAGAGATATAAAAGAGGTCTGCAGACCGGATGTATTGATGCTCAACTACGCAAATCCCAACGCCATGATGACCTGGGCTGCCATAAAATACGGCAAGGTTCCGACCCTGGGGTTGTGTCACGGTGTTCAAGGCGGGCATTGGCAGATTGCCGACGCGCTGGGCATTCCGCAAAACGAGCTGGACTTTATCTGCGCGGGCATCAATCATCAGACATGGTATATACAGCTGAGGCACAAAGGGGTCGATGTCACAGGACGATTGCTTGAAGCTTTCGAGAAACATGAGAAATATTCTAAAACGGAAAAGGTCCGCATCGACATGCTCAAAAGGTTCGGATATTACTCGACCGAATCAAACGGGCATCTGTCGGAATATGTCGCCTGGTATCGCAAACGTCCCGACGAGATAAAGGAATGGATTGATATGGGGGTCTGGATTGACGGTGAAACAGGCGGTTATCTGCGGGTATGCAAGGAGAACCGCAACTGGTTCGAAACCGAATTTCCGAAAATCAAAGAGGAAGCGCCTGCCGTATACGGTGACAGGAGCAACGAACACGGCTCATATATAGTCGAGGGGCTTGAGACGGGCAGATGCTACCGGGGTCATTTCAACGTAATGAACGACGGCTGCATTACCAACCTCAGCGATGAATCTATAGTGGAGGTGCCCTGTTATGTGGACGGCAACGGCGTATCGGTCCCCCGGGTGGGAGAACTGCCGCTGGGCGCAGCTGCCGTCTGCTCGCAGAGCATCTGGGTGCAGCGGCTGGCGGTGGAGGCTGCCGTTTCGGCTGACATCCGCCTTCTGAGGCAGGCGTTTATGATGGATCCCCTGACCGGGGCCGTGTGCAATACCCATGAAATTGTTCAGCTGGTTGACGAGATGCTGATTGCCGGCGAACAATGGCTGCCGCAATGGAAAGATGAAATAGCACGGGCGAAAGACAGAATAAACAGCGCCAGGGCTGATGGCACATATATTCCGGTTAAAGAGGGATACAGAGGCGCCGCGCGAAAATAACTTATAACAATATTTTAAGCCGGCTTGTGTTTTTTAAGCCGGCTCTATATTATAAACAGAATAAGGTTAACGAGGTATTAATCGCATGAACATCGGCATGTTTTCAGACACATATTTGCCGGACATCAACGGTGTTGTTGTTTCGCTGTCCATGCTTGAAAACGAGCTGGAACGGTTAGGTCATAATGTATATGTCTTTACCACAACAAAGCATATAAGTCAGCCTGATAAAAACAACGTTTTCAAATTACCGAGTCTGCCTCTGATAACCAATAAAGACTACAGGATGGCGTCGGTTGTATCCAAAAAGACCGAAAAAGTGATTCATGATCTCAATATAGAGATAATACATACCCATACCGAGTTTTTAACCTGGACCTTTGCCCGGCGTATGGCCGATAAATACAATATTAAAATGGTTCACACCTACCACACCATGTGGGAGGATTATACGCATTATCTGCCTTTTCATCAGTTGTTGGGAATCAATCGGCTGAAAAAGCTGACGCGGACCTATATAAAACGGTGCGGCAGCCACAGTTTGGCGCTGATTGCGCCTACCGAAAAAACCCGTAATTATCTGGTCCAGATCTGCGCGTTCAATCGGGAAAAGATCCATGTTATCCCGACGGGTATAGATCATGAGCGTTTCAGGCGGCGCAGCTATAATGAAACCGAGCTTTCCAACCTGCGCGCTCTGTTGGGCTTCAGACCGGACGACAGGATACTGTTATTCGTCGGCCGCGTCGCAAAGGAAAAAAGTATTGATGTGCTGATAACGGGCATGAAGGTTCTGCTTGAAAGCAACCCGGCCTTTGCAATGCTGATTGTTGGTTTCGGTCCCGCCGAGGAGGAACTTATGGAACTGGCGGAAAAACTGGGAATAAGCAACCGCGTTAAATTTACCGGGCGGGTCGAATACGACAGAATCGGGCTTTATTATAATATAGGCGACGCTTTTGTCATGGCGTCCACCTCCGAGACCCAGGGCATTACCTATATAGAAGCGATGGCGGCAGGACTGCCGGTCATCGCAAAATATGACCCGTGTCTGGAAGAACTGATTCGGGACAATGAAAACGGCGTATTCTTTTATGAAAACAGCGCTTTCCACGGGGCTGTTCTAAGTGTATTCAATAACACGGCGTTCAGCGAGCGTATCGGACAAATGGCGCAGTTAACCGCCGAAGACTATTCAATAGAACAATACGGGCTGCGCGTAGAAAATGTTTACCGGAGTTTGCTTGAATCCTGAGCGGCTTTATCCGGCGCTATCGAAAAGCGCGTCGACTGTTTTTTCCATCGCTTTCAGAATGCCCGACTCACGGGAAGCAAAAACAGTGGTGAATTCCTTGGCTCCGGGTTTTGCCAGACCGTCGTATATACCCGTTATGGAACTCCAGTCAAACATCATACCCAGGTCGACAATACGCGTATCGAAGATCAGGTCCAGCATAGCTGCCGAATCTTCATCATTGGTGTATTTGCGCTTGAGGGTGATTTCGTAATAAGCCGGCGTGAGCGTATCAAACGACTGGTACGCGAGAGCCTCAAGAATCATACCCGTGCGGTCAATCTCCGAAACCGAAACGGGGACGGTATAGACGGTCGCGTTGTTGTACTGAAGCGTATTGTAATAACGCTCCTGTGACTCATTGTTTTTCGGCAGGGTCAGAATGCCGAGTTCATCCTCCATTTCACGC
>JAQVWU010000184.1 GCA_028709565.1 Eubacteriales bacterium | reverse complement strand
CTTTGCTGCATAGGCAGTAATTTCGCGAGGGCTTTTTCGCGCTGCTCTACCGTGTCGGAACATATCATTTCACGCATTGCCGCAATTCTGTCCGTGTCGAAGAACATATGCTCAGTACGGCAAAGACCTATACCTTCGGCACCAAAAGAACGCGCTTTGGCGGCATCGTTCGGGGTGTCGGCGTTTGTACGCACCTTTAAAACTCTGTATTGGTCAGCCCAGGCCATAATTCTGCCGAATTCTCCGGATATTGAGGCGTCAACGGTAGGGATCGCCTCACCGTATATATCACCGGTTGAACCGTTAAGCGAAATGAAATCGCCTTCGTTAAAGGTATAGCCCGCAAGCTCGAACTTTTTATTGTGTTCATCTATTTTAATTTCACCGCAGCCCGATACACAGCAGGTTCCCATTCCGCGGGCAACAACCGCTGCATGAGAGGTCATTCCGCCGCGCACCGTTAAAATGCCCTGCGAAGCGTGCATGCCCTCTATGTCTTCCGCTGAGGTCTCGAGGCGTACAAGTATAACCTTTTCACCGCGTTTAGCCCATTCAGCTGCGTCTTCGGCAGTGAAAACGACTTTACCGGAGGCTGCTCCGGGAGAAGCAGCGAGCGCGTTAGCGATAGGTTTTATTTTTTTCAACGCGGCAGGATCGAATTGAGGATGCAGCAGAGCGTCAAGCTGTTTGGGATCAATCATCATAACGGCTTCTTTTTCGGATATCATACCCTCATCGACAAGATCACTGGCTATCTTGAGCGCAGCCGCGGCGGTTCGTTTACCGTTGCGCGTCTGAAGCATATACAGCGTTCTGTCCTCGATTGTGAATTCCATATCCTGCATATCGCGGTAATGATATTCCAGCTTGTTGCAAATCTCTACAAATTGCTCGTATGCATCAGGCATAATATCTTTCAAATGATCGATAGTCTGGGGCGTTCTTACGCCGGCAACAACATCTTCGCCCTGAGCGTTCATTAAAAACTCACCATATAATACTTTTTCACCGGTTGAAGGATTGCGTGTAAAGGCAACGCCTGTTCCCGATGTTTCACCCATATTGCCGAATACCATCATTTGTACATTAACAGCTGTGCCCCAACTGGAGGGAATATCATTCATTCTTCTGTAGTAAATTGCACGAGGATTGTCCCAGGAACGGAATACCGCTTTAATGGCACCCATTAACTGTTCTTTGGGGTCATCCGGAAAATCGGACCCTATTTTATTTTTATACTCAGCTTTAAATTGTTTTGCAAGAACAGAAAGGTCATCTGCCGTTAAATCGGTATCAAGAGTAATGCCCTTCTCTTCTTTCATTTTATCTATTAAAACTTCAAAATACTTTTTTCCGACTTCCATAACCACATCGGAATACATCTGTATAAATCTTCTGTAACAATCCCATGCCCAGCGCGGATTGCCTGATTTTTTTGCGATAACATCAACAACATCATCATTTAAACCCAGGTTGAGGATTGTATCCATCATGCCTGGCATTGAAGCGCGAGAACCTGAACGTACCGATACAAGAAGCGGATTTTCACTGTCACCGAATTTCTTGCCTGTGATATTCTCTAACTTGCCGATGTATTCCATAATTTGGTTCTGGATTTCGTCGTTGATTTTTTCACCGTCGGCATAATACTGTGTGCAGGCTTCGGTTGTTATGGTAAAACCCTGTGGAACCGGCATGCCGAGGTTAGTCATCTCAGAGAGATTTGCGCCTTTACCGCCGAGCAGTTCCCGCATTTTACCGTTGCCTTCGGAAAACAGATACAGATACTTTTTCTGATCCATATTTAATATTGCCCTCCAATATCTAAAATTTTTTTTGTCCAGCGTATATTTTAACATAATAATGTTTAAAATACCATACTTTTGTTAAATAATTTACAATTATTTTAAATAGCAAATATATACGAGGTTATAGTATGATTTGTATTTATATTATATATAAATACAAAGACTTGAAAACGTTATATCTTTGGATTATAATATAAGTATGATAAAAAACAAATATGATTATGCTGATAAGAGGTAAATTATGTTTTCACACGAAAAAGAAATGAAGATCTTCGCTGCGAATTCCAATATACCACTGGCAAAAGAAATTGCGGCGGAACTGGGGATGTCCCTGGGTCTTTCCGAAGTCGGTCGTTTTTCGGACGGTGAAATTGAGGTTGCCATAAAAGAAACGGTACGCGGCTGTGATGTTTTTATTGTACAATCAACTTCATTTCCCGTAAATGAAAATATTATGGAACTGCTTATCATGATTGATGCCTTTCGCCGTGCTTCGGCAGGACGTATAACCGCGGTAATACCTTATTTCGGTTATGCGCGTCAGGACAGAAAAGCTAAAGCGCGCGACCCTATTTCGGCTAAGCTAGTGGCGAATATTATCACAATCGCCGGCGCTGACCGTATATTAACAATGGATCTGCATGCCCCGCAACTACAGGGTTTTTTTGACATTCCCGTTGATCATTTAAGCGGAGTTGCGATATTAGCCCCTTATTATCTTGATATGTTGTCCGATTGCTTCGAAAATGTAACGATTATTTCGCCCGATTTTGGTTCGGTAAACCGAGCGCGGACTTTTTCCCGTATAAGCGGAGCACCTATAGCCATAATTGATAAAAAAAGACCGCGTCCCGGTGAAAGTGAAGTATGTAATATTATCGGAGATGTCAGAAACAGGATATGTATTTTGGTTGACGACATGATTGACACAGCCGGAACAATATGCAACGCAGCACAGGCTCTTATTGACAGCGGCGGAGCAAAAAGCGTTTACGCCTGCGCAACACATGGAGTATTATCAGGTGAAGCGGTCAGCAGGCTTAATCATAGTGTGATAGAAGAGGTTGTTTTACTTGATACCATTGAAATTCCCTCAGTAAAACAGATAAGCAAAATAAAAATCCTGCATACATCCTCTGTATTTGCGGAAACCATTCAGAGAATATATGAAAATCTCCCCGTTTCCACCATGTTTAACAGATATTAAGTCAAGTTCAGGAGCAATATCATTAATATGAGCAATATTTTCGATTTATTTGATAAAATAAGAAACAAACCACCCGAAGCCGGTAAACCGATCGGTTTTATTATATGCGGGTTAGGCAATCCCGGCAATTCTTACTCCCAAAATCGACATAATGCAGGATTTATGTGTATAGATTATATTTCACAAAAAGCAAATATTAAAACTAATCGCCTGAAGTTCAAAGCGCTATGCGGTGAAGGCACAATCGCCGATACGCGTGTGTTGCTGTTAAAACCGCAAACATATATGAACAAATCAGGTGAATCGCTGCGCGAAGCGGTGGATTTTTATAAAATTCCAAAAGAAAACATATTAATTATTTTTGATGACATAAATTTGGCACCCGGTGTAATGCGGGTAAAACGTAAAGGCAGTGACGGCGGTCATAAAGGAGTAGAAAGTATTATCAAACATCTCGGAACCGACGAAATCAAGCGCATTAAAATCGGAGTGGGAATGCCGCCGCCGGGCTGGGAACTGATGGACTGGGTTTTGAGTAATGTCAGTGACGAATCAAGAGAATCATTTTACAAATGCATTAAAGCTTCCCTGCCCTGCGCTGAGCTTATCATTAAGGGCAATACCGATATCGCTATGAACACTTACAATTAAGGCAAACAGATGAATAAAATTATTACGGACAGTATTAAACGTGAAAATGAATATACAGAAATCCTTAAAACCGCACATGAACAAATCACCAAAAAAAACCCGCTTCCTATCCTTGTTACGGGGTTATGTGAAGGGGCTCGGATAGCGTTCTATATTTCCCTTGCTTCGGACATAAAAAGACTTTACGGTAAAGGATTTTTATTGATTGTTCCCGACGAAAAACAAGCGATTAAGATATTCAACGCATGTACCGAATCAAAGTTGAATGTATTCAATTATCCGGCTCGCGACTTTATCTTTCACAATGTTACCGCTTCTCATGAGTATGAACATGAGAGGCTATCGGTTATTTCTGCCGTTGTTTCAGACAATTATGATATTGTCATTGCAACTCCGGACGCCGCGCTTCAATATACTATCCCGAAAGATGTATTTATTAATACCTCGCTTACCGTTGAAATCGGCAGCGAATATGATATGATTGAGTTGATATCATTTTTGGACAGTTCAGGTTATATCCGTGTAGATATGGTGGACGGAGCGGGTCAATATTCGGTACGCGGAGGTATACTGGATATATTTCCGCCAAAATGTGAATATCCGATACGGGCTGAATTCTTTGGTGACGAGATAGAAAAACTTGATATATTCGATATCTTAACCCAGAGGCGTATTGAAAATATTCAATCGGTCAACATTACACCGGCAAGAGAGATATTACTTAACGAAGCTAAGAAAAATGAGCTTAAAAAGGTAATAACAACGCAAATTAAAAAGACATCCGACGCACGGACCGCTGAGATATTGCGTGCCGAGTTTGAAGCTGCCGAATCCGGTACCGAACTTAATTTTTTGGATAAATATATTATACTCATATATCCCGAGAGATTTTGTCTTCTCGATTATTTTGACGATGTTCCTTTGATAATAACAGAGGAATGGAATGCCGTGTCCGACAAATTGAAATCATCAGAATGGCATGTCAGACAGTCTGTTACCGAACTGCTTGAAGAAGGAACCTTGAGTTCCAAATACGCTGATTTCAATAAATGGGCGGTTGACTACGAAAATTATGTTGAGAATCATCCGTCTGTTATCGTCGACACCTTTGCGACCGGTATGACCGGGCGGCGTTTATCGGGAATTTTCAATATACCCAGCAAACAAACAGTATCCTACGCGGACAACATCGACCTTCTGAGAGAGGATCTCGACAGCTATATTCGAGGCGGTTTTACTGTTGTAATGCTGTGTGAAAGCGAAACTATGGCAAAAAATCTGCGCACCATATTGACCGACAACAATATTCATGTAGTTATTGCAAACTCTGCCGAACCTGCCCCAAACATTCCCTGTATATTATCAGGTGTTAACTTCCAGGGTTTTGAGCTTACCGTTTCGCGTTTTACAGTCATGACCATGTACGCCAACGCCGGCAGTTACTCCCGCTCGGTTATTGCGAAAAAGCGAAAGTCACATAATAAACGTTCGGCTAAAGAAAAAATAATGTCATATGCCGATTTAAACACCGGCGATTATGTAGTTCATGACAATCACGGTATAGGACAATATCTTGGGCTTGAAAATCTTACGGTTGACGGAGTTATAAAGGATTTTGTAAAAATAAAATATGCCGGTTCTGATGTACTATATCTGCCGACGAATCAACTGGATATAGTTTCCAAATATATAGGTGCTCATACAGAGGACGGTCTCTTGAAATTATCCCGTATGGGCGGTACTGAATGGCAAAAAACAAAAATCCGGGTGAAAACTGCCGCAAAAAACATGGCTAAGGATCTTATTAAATTATACGCTCAACGTTTACGCATGGAGGGTTTTGCTTTTTATCCCGATGACGATAGCCAGCGTGAATTTGAGGAGGCATTCGAATTCGAGGAAACCGACGGACAACTTGAGTCCACCGAGGAAATAAAAACAGATATGGAAAAAGCCGTGCCAATGGACCGCCTGCTGTGCGGCGACGTTGGTTTCGGTAAAACGGAGGTTGCGCTGCGCGCCGCCTTCAAAGCCGTAAACGCGTCCAAACAGGTAGCAATACTGGTTCCGACTACAATACTGGCATTGCAGCATTATCAAACATTGTTATCACGTATGCGTGCTTTTGCCATAAATGTTGATATGCTCTCGCGATTCCGGAACACACGGCAGCAGCAGGAAATAATCCGCCGTTTGAGACGTGGTGAAATTGATATAATTGTAGGAACTCACCGTTTATTATCGAAAGATATTGTTTTTAAAGATCTGGGGTTAATAATCATTGACGAGGAACAGCGATTCGGTGTAACCCATAAAGAAAAATTAAAACAGCTATCGCATAATATCGATGCCCTGACGTTGACGGCAACACCTATTCCCAGAACACTTAATATGGCAATGTCGGGAATCCGTGATATGTCAATTCTGGAGGAAGCCCCCGGTGACAGATTGCCTGTCCAGACATATGTCCTTGAATATGATGAATTAATAATAGGCGAAGCTATTAAAAAAGAACTCAGACGCGGCGGGCAGGTATTTTATCTTCATAATCGAATTGTCTCAATTAATCATGCAGTATCGCGAATCGCATCCATGGTACCTGAAGCAAAAATAGCGATAGCCCACGGGAAAATTGACAAAGAAGAGTTATCGGAT
>JAQVWU010000004.1 GCA_028709565.1 Eubacteriales bacterium | reverse complement strand
ATATAACCGCAAAAAAGCCGACCCTCCCGCCGGGACGATGATAAGCAGCTGTGATTACAGCGGCAACTTTGCGGATTTTCTGAAGGATAGACCCGAAGACAAGCCCTTTTGTTTTTGGTACGGTTGTTTTGAACCGCACAGGCATTATGCCGAGGGAGAGGGTCTGAGGGCGGGAAAGAATCCGGAGGATATCGGTTATATACCCTCATATCTGCCCGACAACGAAACGGTAAGGTCCGACTTTCTCGATTACGCGAATGAAATCGACTGGTTTGATTTTCAATTAGGCAGGATAATTGATATACTCAAGAGCGCCGGGGAATATGAAAACACTATTATATTGGTAACATCGGATAACGGCTGTCCCTTTCCCAGAATAAAGGGACAGATGTATGAACAGGACTTCCATCTGCCCATGGTCGCGTGCTGGAAAGCGGTCTCGTCTGGCGGCAAGGTCGTCGACGATATCATTAATTTTATAGATATAGCCCCCACGTTTTTGGATGCGGCGGGGATAAAGCCGGACAGCGCGATTACCGGCAGCAGTTTTCTGGATATCTTCCGCAATCCGGGATCGGGCATATTCAAACCGGAACGGGATACGGCGTTTTTCGGCCGGGAAAAACATGACCTCGGCAGAAAGGACGATCTGGGATATCCGGTCAGGTGTATAAGGGACAGAAGGTTTCTGTATATAAGAAACCTTGAGCCCGAAAGATGGCCCGCCGGGGATCCGGAAACATGGTTTACCAACTGTGACGGCGGACCGACCAAAAAGGAGGTGCTGCGCCTTTTTGCGGAGGGCGAGGTAAAATATTTTCAGCAGTGTTTCGGAAGACGCAGCGCGGAGGAGTTATACGATATAGTCGCCGATCCGGAATGTGTGTACAATCTCTGCGATATTGAAGCGTACAAAGAGATAAAATACGCCATGCGCGATAAACTGCTCGGCGAACTTGTGAGAACCGGCGATCCGCGGCTGAGCGACGGAGATATATTTGAACATTATGAAACCTTTTGCCCCGATTCATCCTCCTTCAGGGCGTATGAAGAGGGACGGTTTGAACTGCAGAAATGGTAGTATAGGCATATAAAAAACGGGGCAGCATACTGTCCCGTTTTGAATCTTATTATTTAGGCCTTCTTTTTGGATTTGACTGCCGCCGCGATAATAATTATAACAACCGCAGCCACCGCCACACCTATGATTATATACATAATCAGGTTACTGTCGCCTTCAGCTGTTTCGGTGCCTTCCGCTTCCGCATCGGTTTCATCCGCTGCCGTGTCGGCCTCGGGGGCTTGTGTTTCCGGCGGCGGTTCTGTCCGAATACCGAAGTCTTCCCCTACACCCAGATACATTTTATCTAGCATCATGGTGTTGGTGCCGCCGGTGAACATAAAGACGCGTATAAAGTTTACCCGTGAAAAATCGCATTCGTTGAGATCGGCCTGCGAAACATCAAGCAGCAGTTCATTCCAGCCCACTTTGAACTCAAAGGCATCGTCCAGATCCCATGAAGTCTCTTCGACGTCATATACGCCGCCGCTTGTGATTTCAATCGCACCGCCGTCGGCAAGCAGCGAAGGGTCTTCTATATAAACCCAGATGTATGCGTAACCGTTTTCGGCGATTCTGCTCATATCCACAGGTTCGGCATATGTTTTTGAGATACTGAGGAGTTCGTCCGATGTGGTGCTTATCGCCCCGGTTCCTTCTATGTTTGCGGAAGCTTCCACATTGGGCGGTTCGAATCCGTCGGGCGAATCAAAACTTTCAAACAGTGTGGCGCCGTCCTTAACCGGGACCTTTCCGACGCCGAAATCGGCCGCCGTGCCGATTTTAATGTCATCGATAATCATCGTATTGGCGCCCTCGGTGAATTTGTAAAAACGGATGTAATTGATTCTGGACCAGTCGGCATCATAAGAAACAAATTCATCCATGCCGATGAGCAGATGGTTCCAGCCGTTTTCAAACAGCCAGTTGTCCAGAGTAAAACCCGATTCCTCCACATCGCAGACTCCGCTGCTGGTGAATTCCAGGGAGTTATCGCGATCGGCAAAGACGCTGACATCCTCAAAGTAAATCCATAAACTGACAACACCGTCTTCTTCATACATCGACAAATCCATCGGCTCGTCGAATACCCTGTTGAACTGCAGCAGTTCCGCCGAATCGATCCTGACGGCGCCGGTGCCCTCTTTTATGTTTTCGGTTTCAAGCGTTCCGCCTGTCCAGGCCGACGCGTCATCCATATTATCGATAACCGTTATCGCCGCGCTGACGTTAAAGGACAGAAAAACGACGATTATCGTTGTGAGGACAGCAAATTTAAGTTTAAGTGACATAATGTTCTAAACTCCTTAATCATAAAAAATTTATGCATTATCATAATAAACCAATTATAAGCCATAACATGGGGTTTGTCAAGAATATCGGTCTATTATGTCTGTGTCAAGTTATTATAGGTCCTTTTAAAAATAATTTAAAACTGCCAAATATGATTTATAGCCTCTAAGCCTCTAATTCCGCTACCCTTGACAGAGCGGCACGAAA
Organism: Eubacteriales bacterium; assembly: GCA_028709565.1. Lineage (GTDB taxonomy): Bacteria > Bacillota > Clostridia > Oscillospirales > CAG-272 > JAQVWU01. Next base: position 23,635 of record JAQVWU010000004.1, on the reverse strand, counting down.
ATGCTCACAGACAGTTTTCCCGATGTTGCCTTAAGCGCGATATTCAAAAGACCTGACGGTACCGCTACCCTTTATTACAAACTACGCTGACGGGGTTCTTAGCTGGACGCCAACCTCATCTGACACAATCGACGCCATATCGGACGACTTGAGGTAAGAGTTGCTTACGGCATGCCATGGTGGTAAACTATCAAGAGTCGCTTTAATTTTCAGGCAAAAGCAATTTTGTGAACTAACACAAGACCCACCCATATTTACAGAAGCAGATCAACCATTTATTTTTAACAAGGTTTCCTTAACAGAAGAATCATAGCTGGCGATAACCGAAGCAATATTTACATCACCATCATCAAGCCTGCGCATCACAGCGCTGCGCATGTCACTGCCAGCATTATAAATATAACAAAGGTCCGCGCGGCTCGAATTAATTATCAGATCAAGCATCATAATCGAGTCATCGTTACGCAGTCCTTTCTGTTCAAGGGTCACTTCATGGAACACCGGCAGAACCATATCGTATCCGAGATAAGCAAGCGCGTCACCTATTATCGCCGAGCGTTCAGGTTCTGCGACGGTAATCGGTATTGTAAAACCCGGAGTACCATAACACGGCCACGAATAATATTCCATGTACCCCTCATCGTACTTAGGGAAGGGAACGATACCATAACTGAAATCTTTATCGCGCATACGCGAGGTTTTCGATAATTCGGCAGTCATGAACAACGAGCGCTGAACTTCAAAGTTGGTGATGTAGTTGCCGGGCTGACCATCCGGAACTCCGCTGAGACCGGCTATACGTCTGCCGTCGTTTTTCGTAGTAATACTGACAAGTTTTTCGGCAACATTATAGAAATGCTCGCTTCCCGCGGTGAACTCTAATTTGCCATCTTGCATTTCTACAAAGAACTCACCTGATGCGGCTAAAAATTTATCAAAAGCTGTTCCCGAAAGACCATAAATACAATTACCCTTTTCATCCCAGTCAAACGAGCTGTCGCCGTTTATCCGCGCTCCGGCTTTCAGGTATTCGGACAGGCGATCTAAGGTCCACTTTCCTTCGCGGACAAGGTTATAAGGCATATCGAGATTGAGGCCAGACATCATCGTTTCATTGAAAAACAGGCACCATAACGAGTCGATATACATTAACTGTGAGGCGCCGATAGCAGCATAGAGTCTGTTCTCTTTTCTGTCATCTGTAATGATGCAAGAATTGTTGTAGGACTGTGACCACCACGGCATATCTAACTGCAACGCGTCAAAATCAAGCAGATTGTATAGGTAGCCGCCCTCGATAAACCTGTACAAATCACGTGCCGGTATGTATATGATATCATACAAATCTTCGTCAGCCACGATCACCTGCTGAGCGCGATTTGCCAGCGCGCTGTCCACGTGTTCAGTGGTTTCTTCGATGACGATATCCAGATTCTGCTCGACCTTACGGCAGCGATTGTACATCATGTCGTCGAGTGCGTCGCCGGTTATCTCCTCCCGATTGATTTCGGCACGCATATTATAGATATCGCCCGCATTCAATATGCGGAATTCGTAGCCGTCGAAGGTTTTTGCGTATTTATACACATACTCGATTTCGCTATTGCTTTCAATTGCATTATCTGTAGATTCTGTGGATTCCTTGAGCAGACTATTCGTATCTTTGCTGCAGGAAGCCGCCGTTAACATTGCGCCGATCAAAAACAGGCCTACCAGTTTCTTGGTGTTGAAAATAGTCATGTTAATATCTCCTTTGGATACAGTCATATTTACGGTAACCGGGGCGCGGAATATCGTCATCGTTCCCAGCTTTCTGCCATACAGACGTATTATAACAAATCAGGGCGGTATTGTCAATCTAATTGCGCGAAAACGGTCAGTTCCGCGGCACATTCTTTTGCTGCTTTTAGTAATTCAGGCTCGATTTCAGAAAATGCTTTCCCTTTAATAAAAAATTTATTATTTTTTTAATGTAATTTTCCGCAATCTCTGTTATAATATATTCACAAGAGGTTGCCTCCTTCGTGATTTTTTTTGGCTTCAACTATATTAAATCACATTTTGGCGATCTCTTGTATCTTTTTTAAAAAACCTACATTAATTTTACACCGAGGTCTACTATATTGGCCGTTGCCGATACAAAGAGCTAAAAATTCCGCAGAAAAACGGGCAGGGTATCGCCGCGGTATTCGCGAACGATGCGCAGCATGGACAGATAACCCTCATACGGCACGTAAGCGGGGATAGAATTGCCTGTGGAAAATGCAAAGCCGCCACGGCCTTTGCATTTGGATATAACCTCCAGTATATACTCTTTCATTTCTTTATACGATAGTCTGCACACGGCGTCGGTATCTATGCCGCCGAAATTGCCGATACGGTCGCCGTAGCGCTCCACCCAAACCGGGAAAGGCGCGATTTCGTCCTCATTGGAATGCTTCGCATCGATACCGGCGTTAATTAAATCGTCCATAACGCCGAAAAGGTTGCCGCAGGAATGAAGCAAAAAGAGCTTATTGTAACTGTGAACCAGAGACGTTATATTTCGGTATGCCGGAATGACATGTTGCCGTATATCCTTTGCCGAAAGCAGGGTGTTGCTCTTGTAACCCAGGTCGTCTCCGAAACGGAGCACGCAGAAAGCGTCCGAGTATTCGCGCATAAAACGCTGCCATATTTTGTACTGAACCTCTCCGACCTTTTTGAACAGGAGGGCGTACATTTCGGGATCGTCATCGGATATAAAACAAAGGTTGATATAACCCGTTATATCCTGTACCGCTTCGAATACGCCGTTGCCCACCCCGCCGATGGCCTTCATACCCGCCGGCATCACCTCGCCGAGGGCGCGGAAGGAATCGCCGTATACCGCGAAAAAGCGATCGGGGATCTCGTCCCAGGGGTATTTGACCACATCGTCCATGACCTTCATGCAGCCCTCTTTATGACTGCCCAGAGCCCCGTTGCCCGGCATCACCGAACTGAAACAGGCCTCATAGGTTACGGTATCATAACCCGCCTTGCGGTAAAATTCGCAGAAATGCCGGAAATATTCCTTTTTGTCTTCATAGCGTTCCCCCCAATATTGGCCGAAGGGGATACCGAGCAGTGTCTCCATATGCTCCTGGCAAATGAGGTGTTCATACAGCGGCAGACGGGGGGCCTCGGTATTCCATGCGGAAAGTTCGATGTTTTTATAATCGGGCGCAAATTCTTTTGTCATTATGCAATCCTCGCTTTTGGTTTAAGCATTGATTTATTTTAATGTATTAATAATAATATCATGAACCGCAATAAAAAACAAGAGTACTGTTGCGTTTTGCTTCGTTATGGTATATAATAGTATAAAATAAACGCGAACCCAAATTAATATTGGAGTGATATTTATGAAAATGCTGATTATTTCGGGCACACCCAAAGATGACGGGCTTTGCGCTTCGCTGGTGAACGCTGCCGCGGGGGCGGGAAGGGCCGACTGCGCCGTTGTCACACTGCCAAAGCTGAAAATCGAGGGCTGCCGTATCTGCGGTGACGGGTGGGGTTTATGCCGTGACGAGCGCAACTGCGTTATAGACGATGATTTCAACCGGATAAAGGACTCGCTGCCCGATTACGACAGCTTTGTCCTGATTACCCCCGTATACTGGGGAGAGGTCAGCGATGTGATGAAGCACTTTATTGACCGGCTCAGGCGCTGCGAAGCGGGCAATATGCTGCAGGGTAAAAAGTTTATACTTGTCGCCAGCGCGGGCGGTTCGGGCGGCGGGATTCTCTTCTGCCTTGAACAGATGCAGCGCTTTGTGGCCGCAATGGGAGCCGGTGTCTATGATTATATCGGCATTAACCGCTGGAACAGCGCATACAAACGCGAGGCGCTGGTCAAAGCGGTCCAGGGCCTGTTAAGCGAACTGTAAGCATACGATAAAGGTCCGCGAAATGCCGCGGACTTTTATTATAATTCCGCTGACATAAAACAGAAAAAGGCGCATAATAATATGAGAGCCACAAAAGGGATAGCAGGCACGAAAAGAGATTAACATGAATTCTGATAAAATATCGCATAAAGTATATGAAAACACTCAAAGAATTAAGCGAGGAATAAATATGTCCGGTGAACTGAATTACGCCGTACTGATAGATGCGGATAATATTGCCCCCAAATATATAAAAATCATACTCAATGAAATCGCAAATAACGGTATTGCCACATATAAGCGCATTTACGGAAACTGGACCTCCCCGAATCTGGCCTCCTGGAAGGACGTGCTGCTGGAAAATTCGATTGTACCCATCCAGCAATATGATTATACAACCGGCAAAAACTCCACCGACGCCGCTATGATAATTGACGCAATGGATATTTTGTACTCCGGGTATGTCGGAGGGTTTTGCCTTGCCTCATCGGACAGTGACTTTACCAGACTTGCCTCGCGGCTGCGGGAATCGGGTATGAATGTAATCGGCATGGGTGAAAAAAAGACGCCGATACCATTTATCAAAGCCTGTGATCAGTTCAAATTCCTGGATGCGATATATGAAAACACCCAGAGCCCTCAGCCCAAACCCGAATCCGCCCAGGGCAAACGCGCGCCCGAGTCCAAAGCGGAGCCGGCTGCCACCAAAGAGGAGACCAGGACGGAAAACTCACAAACCGATATAGCGACCATTAAAAGTGAAATCGAAAAGATTGTGCAGGAGAGCTCGGATGAGGACGGCTATATGCTGGCAAGCGAGCTGGGAAACAGGCTGGGCAAGACATTCCCCGATTTTGACGTGCGCAACTACGGCAAATACCGCAAGCTTACCGACTTTTTGAAATCGCTGAACTCTTTGGAAATCAAGGTGCCCAAAAGCAGCGGCTCAAACAATGTCAAGCTCGTATATGTAAAGTTTAAAAATCCCCAGCAGAATTAAACTAAAAACCGGAATAACGGAAAGAGGGCCCATTCGTGTATAATTATTTAAAACGTTTGCTATGTGTGCTGCTCGCCGCCTCCTCAATATTCTGCGCAGTCTCCTGCGCCGGGGCAGCCGACGGGATTCCCGATGATACCGGCGCTTCCGATACCGAAACCCCGGCTGAAACCACCCCCGCCGAACTTCAGCCCGATTTGCCCGAGTCCGATTTTGAGGAATATACCTTTACTTTTTTGTGCCGTTATATTGACGACCCGCACTGGGCTCCCTGGAATCCCCGTGATATATTTGTCGAGGGGCAGAACGGAGAGGTTATAAACGATTCGGTTTATACGCGGAATCGTTTTGTAGAGGAAACGTATAATATTAATATAGAACACTACTCCCCCACCGATTATGTCAGTGTCTTCAATAAGACGCTGAGCGCCGGGGATGATGTTTACGATGTCTATTACGCGGGCACCGGCGAGCTGATAAACGCCGCGTACAGCACAAGACTCAATGATCTTATGCAAATGCCGTATATTGATCTGGAAAAGCCCTGGTGGAACCAAAACGCCGTCAACGCGCTGTCTGTCGGCGGAAAGCTTTATTTTGCCGTCAGCGATATAATGATTATGAATAACGACTGTACCTCCGCCATTGTTTTCAACAAGCGTCTTATCGAGGACAACAATCTGCCCGACCCGTACGGCATGGTCACCGGGGGCAGCTGGACCATTGACAATGTCATCGGCATCTGCAAGGATATCGCCCGGGACGTGGACGGCAACAGCATAATGGATTACAATGATATGTATGGTTTTGTGTGTTACCGGGACGCGTCGCTGAGCATTATGCACAGTGCCGGCGGCAGAATAGCCGAAAAGGACAGCGACGATTATCCCGTGCTCACCCTCAACAGCGAACGTGCCTTTGCCGCGCTGGATAAAGCCTTCGACCTCATGTACAGCGACGGCAGCTTTAACGTACACAAAGAACTGGAAGGCAAGTTCCCTGCTATTTATGAAATCACCGAGCGCATGTTCATGGAAAATCGCTCTCTGCTATATTGGATTCTGCTGCATGATATCGAAAAATTCCGCGATATGGAAGCGGATTTCGGTATATTGCCCATACCCAAATATGACGAGGAACAGGAGGATTACGGCTGCACCGTCAATCAGTATCACGGATATACCATGGGCGTTCCGGTTACCGTTGCCGACAGGGGGCGCGCCGGTATAATCCTTGAGGCGCTGTCGGCGAAATCCAGATATACCCTTCAGCCGGCGTATTACGATATCGCCCTGCAGCGGAAATTTACCCGGGACGACAGCAGCGCCGAAATGCTCGATATTATTTTCAATTCAACGGTATACGATATCGGCGCGATATACAATTTCGGCGATTTCAGCTGGCAGATTATTTATATGACCATGACGAAAAACCGGGATATCGCTTCGCTGTACTCGCGTCTGGAAAAATCAGCCCTCAACGCGATAGAGAAGACGGCGGACACCTACCGCAAGCTGGAAGATTAGCAGATCAGAAAATCAGAAGATTAGATGAAGAACATTATTATTTAATTGATTCAGGAGGAGTTTTTTGTACCGGTTGTTTTTTGATTTATTTACCGATACGGGCATTGAAGAGAAATATATTGAGATTATAACCTACACAGCCGCGCTGATAACCGCCGCGGTCTGTTGTATCGCGCTGAGAACGGCAGTAAAGTTTATTCTTGTGAAGATAATCTCAAAAACTTCGAAGTTGACCAAAACCAGATGGGACGATATCCTGCTTGAAAACAAGTTTTTTCATCATTTGTCGAATCTGTCGGTTTTGATTCTGTTTGAACTGTTTATGACAGGCTTCCCGGAGACCGGGTTAATGCCGAAAATACAGGACATACTGACGGTGCTGATCTTTACGGGCATAGCCGCCGCCGCCGTCAACTCAACCGACGTCATCTACAGGGAGTATGAAATATCCAAGACCAAACCGATACGCGGACTGCTGCAGGTTGCCAAGGTAATGCTGTATATCATCGGCGGCATATTGGTTATCGCGATACTGCTCGGCGAGAGTCCGATCGTTTTCATCGGGGGCATCGGGGCGGCTACCGCCGTGACCAGTCTGATTTTCAAAGACGCCATTCTCGGATTTGTAGCCGGCATTCAGCTCAGCGCCAACGATATGCTCCGCATCGGCGACCGGCTTGAGCTTCCCAAGCATAATGCCGACGGAACGGTGACCGACCTGTCCCTTACCACCGTCAAGATTCAAAACTTCGACCGCACGATAACCACGGTGCCCGCCTATACGCTGATTTCCGAATCCTTTATAAACTGGCGCGGCATGGAGGCATCGGGTGGGAGGCGTATAAAGAGGGCCATATACATCGACGCCGCGGGTATCGGATTCTGCAGCCCGCAGATGCTGGAACGATTGCGGAAGGTATATCTGCTCGAAAAATATATCGATGACAGACAGGCTCAGATTGACGAATATAACGCGGCTTTGCGTGCCGACCTGTCGGTAACGGTCAACGGGCGGCGCATGACCAATCTGGGCACCTTCAGGGCCTATATAAGCGAATATTTAAAACAACACCCCGGTATACATCAGGACTCGATTATAATGGTGCGCCAGCTGGAATCCAGCGGCGACGGTATCCCGCTGGAGATATACGCCTTCGCCAACACCGTGATCTGGGCGGAATACGAGGTGATACAGTCGGATATATTTGACCATCTGTACGCGATTGCCCCCGAGTTCGGCCTTGCGATTTATCAGCATCCGGCGGGCAGCGACCTCAGGCTATACCGTGCGGGGGACGGCTGAGCATACTCCGCTTTCGCATAATTCCAAACGGCAGACCCGGGCGTCCAGCGCCGCGTTTATGCCGACGGGCAGGATGGCGTTGTTGGCGCCGTGACCGAAATCATCACAACGGACAAGGGCGATACCGTTCCGCTCGCCGAGGCGTCGCAGGATATCATCAATGAGCGGCTGTTCCGACTGCGAGTAATGCCCGAAAATCAACCCCGTTACATGTCTGAAAACGCCGCACTGTTCGATGTGGGACAGCCATTTGGAAACGGCCGCGGGGCTGCTGAATTTTTCATGGTCCTCGAGAAACAGGATATATTTCTTATCCCCGTCAAAACCAAAGTAATCGCCGCGGCAGAGCGCGGCAAAATTGACCAGATATCCGCCGACAAGAATGCCGGCCGCGCTGCCCGAGCGGATGGTATGCCACTCGCTGCCCTGTTCATACTCCGTTCCCATAGCCGTCAGACGGGCCTCAAAGGAGCGCCTGTTGTAATCGGTAAGATTGTCAAAGGTGCTAGTTGATGCGCCGCAGAATGTTATCAGACCCGTTTTATGAAAGATGGCGTTGAGCAGCGTGGTGCCGTCGCTGTAACTGCAGATGATTTTCGGGTTGCGACGGACGGCGTCATAATCGATATAGGGCAGAATTTCGTTGCAGACCTCGCCGCTGCCGAACAGCAGCATTTTAACGCCGCTGTCGGCAATCATCTCATTGAAATCATCGGCTCGCTGGGATACGCTGCCCGCATATCCGTGGGCGTCGGAGAAGATATTGCGCGAGAGTTTTGTCCCGTAACCGAACCGGGACAGGGCGGACAGCGCGTTTTGAAGGTGTTCGGGTCCGATGGCATAGGCCGGCGCCAGCAGTCCGACGGTATCGCCGGCGTTCAGCTTTTCCGGTTTTATGATTTTCACTTTTTAATAAACCTCCGGCTGAATAAAATTAAAACAATCATGATTATTTATGCCCTTTTTTTATACCTGCATACCATCGAATTAAATCGAGATAAATGGGGACAATCGGTATACAATCAACAAAGATTCCCGCCTCTTTATCCGGGAGACGGGAATCTTTATATAGCCGTTATAAACGTATCATCCAGATGTTTCTGAAGCTCACCCTGTCGCCGTGGTCCTGAAGGAGCAGCGGACCCTGTCTTGTAATCTCCCCCGACACACCTCCCGGGGTGGTCCTGCCCAGGACAATATTGTTGTGTATCGGCAGACCGTTGTGCAGCAGGGTCAGCCGGGCGTATTCGGCGATCCCGCCCCCGGCGTCAAACACGGGCGCCCTGATGATTATATCATAACTCTGCCATTGTTCCGCCGGTTTGCAGGCGTTCATGAGCGGGGCGTACATATTGTAGATGGCCCCGCAGTCGCTGTCACCGGGTTTTTCCCGCTCATAGGTGTCGAGTACCTGTATCTCGTAACAGCCGTGGACATACACTCCGCTGTTGCCCTTGGACTGCCCCCTTGCGCGGGGCATGTCGGGTATTTTAAATTCCACATGTATAAACGCGTCGGCATATTCCTGCTCCGAGATGATATCGCCCCTGACGACGGTCATAGCCTCGCCGTCATTGTCCCAGGTTACGGCTTTGCCGCCGCGTCCCTTCCAGTTATCAAAACCGCTGCCGTCAAATAAAATTATCTTTTCATGACTGTTCATTAAATCAGCACCTCTTTCTATTTTTTCTATTTTTCTATTTTTTCTATAATATATATTAACAAACACAAAAACAAAAACGGAGAATTTATGAAAAAGCTTATAACGATTATACTGCTGCTGGCCGTGTCCGCGGGCTCCTTCTCATGCGCCGGCAGTGAAGACCCCGCACGCAGCGGTAATATTACCGTGTCCGGCACTGAAACCGCCGCCGAAACCGAGCAGACAATAGAAACCGCCGACCTGGACGGGTTTGAGCTGCGCATACTGAATTATGACCCGTCGTGGTTCAGCTGGGCCAATACGCTTATGAACGCCGAAGAACTTAACGGCGAGGTGCTCAACGACGCCCTGTTCAACCGCACCGTCAGGACCGAACAGAATTTTAACGCCTCGGTAACCTTCGAGCTTGTCTCAAACACACAGGATATATTGGGACGGACGGTTACGGCCGGAGAGGACCTGTATGACATGGTCATGCTCTTTGACGCCGCCATCGCGTCGGTGCTGACCGGGGGGTATCTGGGCTATTGGGATGACCTGGGTATCGATCTCGATGACAGCCACTGGGACGCGGACGCGGCGCAGCTGTATAATTTTAACGGCAGGCAGGCCGCCGTCAGCGGCGATTTCAGCCTGTACAATTATTCGACCCGGCATTGCTATGCCTTTAACAAGGACATGCTGGCTGCGATTTATCCACAGGGCGACCTTTACGCCCTTGTTGCAGACGGCGGGTGGACCCTTGACAAACTATATGAGATTGCGGCTATGGCGGTTGTCGACGTTGACGGTGACGGAAGTCTGACAAAAGCGGACAACTTCGGCATCAGCGGCAGCGTTACCCGCCACTACAGCGCCCTGCTTGCCGGATCAAATGTCAGATATGTCGATAAGGATACCCAGGGCAATCTGTATTTCACCGTCCCGGGCAGCGAATACGCCCAGTCGGTCATACAGAAGATCGTAGGTCTCAACGCAGACAATCAAATCTTTTTCAATGGCGTGAACGACATAGGCAACAATGACCCCCTGCTCTTCCGCAACGCTCACACGCTGTTCGCTGCGGCCTATATAAACGAGGTTGCCGCGCTGCGTGACATGGACAGCGATATCGGTATTCTGCCCGCGCCGAAGTATACCGGGGAACAGGACAGCTATTATTCCCTGGTTGAAGGGGGCGCGCTGGCGGTTATACCCAAGACCCTGGGCGGCGACCGGCATGAAAACGCCGGTATTCTGCTCAACGCGCTGGCCTATTATTCAAGGCAGGAGGTCATCCCCGCCTATATCGAGGTCATCCTCAAGTCCAAGGTGTCCCGCGACGAGGAGTCGGCCGGGATGATAGAGTTGATCTTCAACACCTCTGTAAACGATCTGGGTACCGGAGTGTGGTCATCGATTATGAAAAACAACTACACATCAAAGATATTCCTGCCCCGTTCGGCCGACGTGGCCTCTGTAACGGCAGCCATAGAACCCCAGGCGACCAATGCCATCGACGCCTTCATGACGGCGGTAAACGAGCAGACCGGCCAATAATAAATCAGCCCTTTAACAGCGCTTCGGTCAGGCCCGCCATTCGGTCCAGGTCAATGAGCATCGCTTCCTCGTATTTCGCGTAGGCTGAGGCGAAGTCGGTGGAGTTCTTCATAATCAGGTCGGTCATGAGAAAGGCGACCGGATTGTATTTAAAAGAGGTGTCATACCCCATAATGAAGGCGCCCTTTATGTTGTCGTGCATCATATCGATCATGGAGGCCATGGTTTCGTCGCTGGAGTATTTTATCTTTAGCGCTTCCTCATAATATACATAGGTGACCCTGTCGGTGGTCTCCCGGTTGAGCACCTCGAGCACCGTTGTGACAAAGTCGATGTCCCGGACGGTGACCGGAATAACGCCCACCTCGGTGGTGTCATGGGTGCTGGTTATATATGAATTCTGCTCTTCGTCAAGTTTGGGATATGTAATCGCTCCCACAAAATCCAGATCGCGGTAGTTGGACAGATTGCACAGGCGCTGACCGCTAGCCAGCAGGACCAGGCCGGCGGAAAAAGAGGAGTTGAGTTTGCTGCTTGCCGCGCTGTCGCAGACATAGGTGAAATTAACACCGTCATCGAAGGCAAAGGCGCCCAGCTTTTCAATCAGCGTGACCGTCCGCGGATTGTTTACGGTAAGCTCATAATAACCCTCGCTGTTGCGGCTGAATATCTCGGCCCCCGCGCTTATAACCAGCGGGGAGAAATAACCCCAGGTATTCGGGATTCCCAGCCCGTACTGGTCATCAAGGTCACTTTTGTCGTTGCCGTTGAGGTCGGCATAGGCGCCGTTTATATATTTCTGCGCGTTTTCTATCGTCCATTGACCGTCAAGGGCGAGATTGTAAAAGAGCATGGGGTCGCCGTAAAGGTTTTCCAGCAGTTTTGTGTTAAGCAGCAGACAGTGGGCGCTGCCGATGGTATCCATAAAATAATCGCCTGCCAGAACGGTCATATACCCTTTGATAAAGCTGAGTTCATCCATATAATCGTAATTCCAGTAGGCTTTGGAAAAGTCTATGTTCTTATCATCGTATATATTGACAAACATGCCTTCCAGTGTCAGTTCCATAAAGGAGCGCACATCGTTGATAATAAGGTCATAGGTGTCCTCACCGGTCATCACTATTTTGCGGATGTCGGTGGTGCAGGTGCCGTAATCGGACTTTTGCTGTGTGAACACCAGGTCGATATTGAGAAATTCCTCCACGTAGTTATTGCGTCCCCATACGGCGTCGTTGACCAGTTCACCGTTGAGCGCACCCGAACCCTCTATCAGGGCGTTGGCGTTGGTTGCGTTCATGTCATCTATGCTGGTCAGAATGCGGTATGACCTGCCGGCGAAATCGACATTCTCAAAGGGGTCGGACGCCGCGCTTTCGGCGGATTCGGTGTCCTGCGCCGAAGGGCCGGTATTGTCTGCAGCGCACGCGGGAAACAGAAAAACAATTGAACAAACCATAAAAAAGGCAATCAGTTTCTTGATTTTACACATTTCTATCATTTTAAACATTGCAATCATTCCTCCCGTTTCGTTAAAAGACTCCTGTTTTAATTATACAGACCGTTTATACACAAAGCAATAGACATATCAGACAATATTGAGCGTTTATGTTTGGATACATCCATCCGGAAACCGCAATATATTCTAAAAAGTGCAAATAGAGACATACAAAGACAGAAAAGAAGCAAAGGAGATCAGTCATGACCGGTTATAAATACACTGTGATTTTATCCGTTTTGGTTTTATCGGTGCTGCTTTCGGCCTGCGGGGAGGCCGATACCGGGGAGACCGCCCCTGCGCAGACCGATACCGCGGAAACATCGGCCGGAACGGAGACGGACGCGTCAAATGTGCTGGACTTATACGAAAGCGTTGACTACGGCGGGCGCGACGTCAACATTCTGACAACCAACGACGCCAACGCCTCGCTGCCCCTGCGCAGCGCCCATGACAACATGCTCACAGGAGATATCGTCAACGACGCCCTCTACAACCGCGACCTCGCGGTGGCGCAGAAATTCAATGTTGCCATAGGCTACACCATCGCGCCCTACGACGGGGCCGACATTGTGAATATGGCCAAGCGGTCGATAACTGCCGGAGATGACGCCTACGATTTCATCATCGGGGATATCGCCAACGTGTGCACCGGGCTGGCTTCGGGTTTTGCCACCGACATGAGCGAGGTGCCCTATCTGGATTTTGACCGGCCCTGGTGGAATTCATATATCAACGCGGGCACGCGGATTGCCGGGCATAATTTCTATGCCGTCGGCGATATCACCCCGCGCAATATGAGTTCCGCCTATGTGATGATGTTCAGCCTTGACCTGTTTGACGATTACGGTTATGACTATCCCTATGAGGCGGCGCGGGACGGCAGGTGGACCCTTGACATGATGTCCGGCCTTATTAAATCAACGGCCCGGGACCTGGACGGGGACGGGAAGATGACCCTCGCCGATTTTTACGGCATGATCAGCGACGGCACCGCCGGCTGGTGTATGTATATCGGCAGCGGCGGCACCTTTGTGGAGCTGGACGGGGAAAATCTCCCGCAGATAACATGCAATACCGAAAAGGCCGAATCGGTCGTGGCCAAACTCGGAAGCTTTTTCGAATCGGAGGACGTCGAGAAGCTCAACGATTCGCTGTACGGACCGGCCGAGCGCTTCATGAATAAACAGGGGCTGTTCCTGCCCCAGACGGCCTGCAATCTGTCCATGTTCACCGACTGTGAGATGGATTTCGGTATACTGCCCATGCCCAAGTATGACGAAGCCCAGAGCGATTACAGAACCTTCGCCAACTTCTGGTGCCTGGGCGGGGTTGTGGTGCCGGCAACCGCAGCCGACCTCGAACGCACCGGGATGCTCATTGAGGCGATGACCGCCCTTTCCCATTATACCTCAACCGAAGCGGGTTATGAGATCACGCTGCTGGTAAAACAGACCCGCGACGAGGAATCGGTGGAGATGCTCAAGCTGGCTTCCGAAAATCTGGTGCTGGAACTGGGCGCCCTCTACAACTGGGGGGGCATTCTGGCCATGATGGAGACCTCGGTGCGGCAAAACACCGCCTTCCTGCCCAAATTCGCCAAGGTCGAAAATCAGGTCGCATCGGGCATCGAAAAGCTTATTGAAGCCTATACAGCCCCGTAGGCGAGTCTTATTTACAGCGCCCTGACCGTCGCGGTCTTCCAGGCGCCGAGTTCCGGAAGGGATAATATGTAATCCTCCCCGTCTCTTCCGAAGGCCAGCGGCAGGTCGCCGAAACAGGGTCTTGAGAGGACGAAGTTCTCGGAAACCGGGTTCTTTATTGTCAGCTCAATCGGGGCCGTCTCCCCTATGCTGATGTTTACCAGCGTCACCGCCCTGAACATGCCCGTTTTGGTGGCGCGGGGTATTATCATCACCTGCTCGCTGTTGTTCAGCAGGCAGGGCAGTCCGCCCAGATAATCGGCAATGGCGCAGATCTGACGGCATTTTGCCCCGTTGATGACGGTGCACCACAGCGCGCTGCCCACCACGGCCCATCTGCCCCCCTCTGACGTGGGCGCGAGGGCGGCGGTCGTATGCGGTCCGCTCACGGCGAGAATCCCACAGGCGGGTTCGGTTATCAGCGTATGGAAATACCTGCCCTGCGTAAACCCGTCGGTAATGCCCCGCAGCCCGATGCTTGCGCCGTTTGCGGGATGATCGGTATAACCCTCGCTGAAGGGCTCCGATTGTCTGACCGCCAGCGGCAGAGCCCCGCCGAAGCCGCGGGCCGCGAGTTTTTCCACGGTGCGTCCGTCGGTGATTACCGCCGCGGACAGCAGCTCTTTTATCTCCCCGTCGGACAGGTAGTCAACGGCGTCGGGGTGCAGCAGCCTGACCCCGCAGAAATCCCTTTCATATGAGATGGGCAGCCCTATCTGCGCCAGCTGCCGCCCCTCGCTCAGGGGGAACTGCGCCCATTTGATCAGCTGCCGGCTGTCCCCCGGTATTTTAGCCTTATAGCCGTTGCGTGAGAACACCGGTTCAACCCCGGCGACCCCGGTGCCCCCGCAGGCGCCGATGTCGTCAATCAGCTTGCGCCAGTAATCCCGGTGGTTTTCGAAGGCGTGCCACATCCTTATGCGCGTGTCAAGCGGTTCGGTATCCGAAGAGATCATGGAATAGCTCAGCCCGCTGCAGCCGTAAGCCAGGTTCAGGGTGGATTCCACGCAGGTGCCGTTTATCGATTTGCCCATGGCGGTCTGCGAACAGTTTTCAATCTCCGGGCGGCGCACCTGTATATAATCGGGCGCCAGCACATTCTGCAGGCTTGTGTTTATTACTTTATCCAGCATTTTGCGCGGTTCGTGGTCCTGATAGAAGAAACACCCGGGCCGCGAGAGGGGCGGCTTCCCCGTCGTTTCATACAGCGCGTCAAAGACATTATCAAAATCGGGACCGTTGGACTGTCCGAGCAGAACGTATTCCCAGCCCATACGGATATCGGGGCAGACCTCCATAGCCGCGGAGGCGAGCTGGGAGGCGTAATATGCCATGCCCTCCCGGTTGTGGGCGATGTATTTTTCCCTGATATCGGTGTCGCTTATGATAAGTTCGCCGAGTTGGTCGGGCGTATAACCGGTATTGTGTGTATCGTTGAACAGCCCGGCGCAGACGTCGCACAGACAGCCCATGCCGACCGGACCGTGGTACTCGATGCGCAGGTCATCGTCAAGATAAAATCCCCAGGGCCGCAGCGCGGCGTAAATGCGCATGACCTCTTTTTGATATTCTATGAGGTTTTTGCCCCGGGGACAAAAGCCCGCGGCCGCCTGCACCCCGTTTACCCCCCGCATTTTCTCAAAGGTATTGACCATGGGGACATCGGGCAGCACGCTGCCGTGTCCGAGGGTGGTGCCCAGCTCGACGATGACCCGCTTGCCGGCCTGTTTGAGTTTTTGTACGGCGGGTACCATGCGTTCGCACTGCTCCCGGTGCTGCTCCAGGGGGAAATAACCGTATATGGAAAGCCATATTTCATCGCTTGCCCCCTTTATTTCAATAAGTCTGTCCAGCGCCTCCTCAAAACAGGACAGGCGCGGTACTATTCTGATCGCTATCATGATTGCCTCCGTTTTGGTTTTATAAGTTTTAAAGGTTTTATCTCTTTAACTCGATTGTCACCTCGCCGGCCGCGTGTTCTTTGGCGCTGACCACGTATCGCCGAGAATCACCGCCCGCGTGCAGCACGATTTTAAAGGCTGTCGCGTCCCCCATGCCCTCGTAGCTGCCCTCCCGGCGGCCGACGGTCAGTTTGCCGCCCCTGAGGGATATCTTTGTTCTCGCCACCTCGCCCTGTTCGTAGGCGTAGGTCCTGCCGTCATCCTCGTATAGGGTAAAATCGGCGTCCCTGCCGGGATAGACATGTATCCACAGGCTTTCCGGCCGGTAATCACGCAGCGAGTGCGCCCGGTCCTGTGTCACTATTATCGATCCGGCCCTGACAAAGAGGGCTCCGCCGCGGTTTTTCGGCGGAATATAATCGAACGCCGACCCGCCTGCATGTCTTTCGCCGGTAAAATAATCGTACCAGTCGTCTTCTTCGGGCAGGATGATATGATTGTCAAAGACGGACACCAGCAGACTGTCCCCCAGCATATATTCGTTGAACACCTCGTCATAACGGTCGTTTTCAAGATAGGTCAGGCTGAGGGGGCGCAGTATCGGCAGTCCGCTTTCGTGGGCGGTGTGGGCGTATGAATAGATATACGGAAATAGCGACGAACGCAGCCGGGCATAATAGCGGTAGGTTTCCTCGGTGTCCTCATCCATATACCACGGATACAGCCAGTTATCCCAGCCCTGGTGCTGCGTCCACGGGGCCAGAAACCCGAAATGAATGGACGCCTTGTTCTCGGCGGTCATGTCAAAAGAGGTGTTGGAATGGCCGCACATGGCGAAGTTCATGAGGGAGATGAGCACCGCCGGGGTACAGCCGGTATCCCCCGCCCAGGTTGCCGCGTATTTTTGCGTGCCGGCGTAGGTGCCGCAGGTGTTTATCATGGCGCGCTCGCCGGTATGGGCCTGGAATCCTTCCTTCATTTGTTTGGCGTAAACCAGGGGATAGATATTCCGGATTTCGTCGTCGGTATAGCGGCCCGCCCATATGCGGTCGGGGAAGGGTATGACCTGCGAACTGCCGTCCAGTTTAAAGGCGCGCGCGCCGTTGTCGACAAACTTTTTCAGGTGCTCGAACCAGTCCTCGGTCCCGTCCGTTTGAATATCCGAGTCGCCCGCCTCCCTTTCCTCCTTCCAGAACAGGTCGTGGGAGATACACAGCCACAGGCTCAGCATATACCCCATCTTATTGAGGTTGTATATAAAGGACCAGCCGCCGTAATAATTCTCGGGCTGCCAGGAGGGCAGATAAAAGCGTTCTTTGTTCCATTTTTTGCCGGTGGTGTCGTCGTAGTGTTTGGACATCCAGCTCGGTTCAAGTCCCAGTATGTCGCAGGGTATACCGCGCTCCCTGAAGCGCAGGGCGTCGTCCAGAAGCGTGCGCGCGCTGGCGTCCTCGTTCATTACAAAGGTCAGCCCGTAACCTTCCCGGGGCAGCATGACCGGCCTGCCCGAAACATCGGTGTACAGCCTGAGGGCTTCCCGCATATCGCCGCCGAGAAAGACGAAAAAATCCAGCGCCCCGTTTTGCGAATATATGCGCAGCTTATCCGCCTCGCTCTTTCCCAGGTCGAAGGTATGGGCATAGGTGCAGTTGACCAGCAGCCCCCAGCCCCGCGAGCTCATTACATAGGGGACCGGCCCGTATGAGCGGACATTCTCCTGCTTGATTTGGGCAATGCGCCCGCGCTTCATAACACAGGTGCGGGATTCGTCCCCCAGACCGAACAGCCGCTCGCCCTCTGCCAGGGTCAGGCTGATATCAAAGCCGCCGCCCTCCGCGCCGCAATCCAAAGCGATATATAATGTGTAGCCTTCACCGCTGAGGGTGAGGGTCTGTCCGTCGGTTTGGCAGAAGGGCTCTATATCCTCCGGGGGGAATTCGGTGCGCAGTATGTTATACCTTGTCATAAGGGACTCGCGGGACCGGGGGTTGTGCATACGGATACGGCAGATGCTGTTTTTGAGATATGTTACATCGATCATAACCGATTCCTTTCTGTTTTATATAGATCAGGGCCGAAGAACCGTCAGCCGCCCTTTATCATCCGTGTCAGGTGCTGCGCCTCCTCAAGGGAGTTGGCGTAAAACTGAAAGATCACGCGTTTGCCGGCGAAGTGTTCCCTCCATGTGTCCGCCGGCCGGGCGCTGTAAAACGAATGCATATGGCAGCAGCTGCCGCCGAAGAACGCGTAGGCCTTTTCTATGATGTGCGGCGGCTGATTGAGATTGAGCAGGCATAAATGCTTTGTTTTTTTGAGATTGTGCCACTGGTGGACGGCGTCGGCGCAGCAGTGGATGCCTATGCGTCCGTATCGATCCGAGAGGGCGTTCAGTTCGCCGCTCACCAGCTCCGAAAAGAGTTCGGAACCGAAGGCCCCTATTTCGTCTTCGGACAGGGTAACGCCGTATTCCATATAATAATCGGGATGGTGGGCGACAAACTCCCTGCCGAAGGCCCCGAACCATTCGTCAAGGAAACGGGTGAGCAGGGTGCGCGTTTTGTATGTAAGCTCCCGCACCGCTTCGGGTTCCTCGAGCATGGCGACGTAGAATGCTTCTTTGTTCATAATCAGCGCCGCTATGTCCAGCGGGCTCTGGATATCGGGCAGCTTGAGCAGCGCGTTCATATCGGTTGCCCGCCTCAGGCCGTATGCCATATCGAACAGGCCGGCCAGCCGCGTGTTCCACAGATCGGGGACACGCAGCCTGGATATGCCGGATACATCGTCTATTTTTGGCAGCGCGAAGGGGTTGTTGTTGTCCGGATACACCACCCTGCAGCCGAAGGCCTCGGCAAAGATTTCGGTGCCGGTGGTCATATCCAGAAAGGGGACGGTGTCGTCGGGTATGCGGCCGACGTTTTCGGTCATGATGCGGTATTTATCGGCTGCCCAGTCGAAATTAACCTCGTAGCGGCCGTCGGTTATAAAAGCCCGGGGTCCCAGGCCGGGCAGATAGCCGACTGTGACAATGTTTTGCGCGCCCTCCGAACCGGACAGCAGGGCGTTCCAGCGTTTTTTTCTCGCGTTGATTTCATCTTCCGTGTATTCCATAATATTTCCGATATTTCCTTTCCGGCAATAGACATGAACGAATAAATAATATATAATATAATAACACAGTCCGCAAGATTCTTCAATGTTTTTTAATATTTAACGGGCAGAACGGAGGCAAAAGTGATGCAAAACATGCCGGCCGCCGATTTTTACGGCCATAAAATCAGCAGACTGATATTGGGAGGCAATCCCTTTTCGGGCAACAGCCATATCTCCCGCTCCATGGACGAGGAGATGGAGGATTACTATACCGCGGAAAACATAAAGAAAGCGGTCGTCCGCGCCCTGGAATGCGGGATAAACACCATCCAGGTCAG
The DNA here is from genome assembly GCA_028709565.1 of Eubacteriales bacterium. Classification (GTDB taxonomy): domain Bacteria; phylum Bacillota; class Clostridia; order Oscillospirales; family CAG-272; genus JAQVWU01. Next base: position 4,157 of record JAQVWU010000004.1, on the reverse strand, counting down.
GGCAGACCGGCATATGATGCGACTGCTGCGGGAACTGCGCAACGAGGGGCATATGCCCATGTGGGTGGCGCAGACCGCCCCGGAGCTGCTGTCCTTTGAGGGCAACATCCGTCAGCTCATGGCATACGACCCGGTGGGCATATACCACCACGGCTCGGTCACCGACTCGCTGTTCAAAGAGGGCAGATACGATGTCATCCGCTCCCGCCTTGACGTGCTGCGCAAAACGGGCAAACCGGTGGGGCTGGGCACCCATATGCCGCAGGTTATCGTTCATGCCGAGGAGCGCAATTGGGACGTGGATTTCTATATGGCCTGCGTGTATAATTTAAGCGCCGCCGACAGGGTCAGCAGCGCTGTAACGGGTATCGCCAACGCGGGCGAGCCCTTCTTTGAATCGGACATACCGATAATGTACGAAACGGTGCGCTCGGTCTCAAAGCCCTGTCTCGTCTTTAAAATCCTCGGGGCAACCCGGCGCTGCGCCTCATATGAATCGGTCAGGTCGGCCTTTGCCGAGGCCTTCGCCAATATCAAGCCCGGCGACGCGGCGGTTGTAGGGATGTTTCAGCGGGACGGCGATCAGATTAAGATGAACGCCGATATCGTACGCGAGGTGGCCCGATAACGGTATCAGGCCGGTACGGTGCAGATGTGCTTTTCGCGGCCCCAGTGGCGGTGCTGCGCGACGGCGCTGATGAACTCGTTGCAGAAAATGTCGGTTTGCGAGGCGTTGATCACGGTTATCACACCGAAGTCGCAGACCGGATTGACGGTGTTTTTATCGCTTGCCACACTTACCCCGCTCAGACAGCAACCGCCGAGAAATTCCACCGCCTCCCCGGTGGCGCCGATGGTCTTGCAGTGTTTATAGGCCTCGTTGATATAGTGCACCGCGTCCCCCTGTCCGGCCAGCGCGCTCACGTTTTTGACCCCGCCGGGTATATAAACGGCGTCGTATACTACCGAGGGGCCGGTGAGAAAGGTTTTGCCCGCGTTCATCTGCTTGCCGCCGGCGCCGGTGATAATCCCGAGTTTTGAGGAGACAATCTCGGGACAGGCGCCGGCGCTTGTCAGCGCGTCCATCACCTGTGTCAGCTCCGCGTCGTTAAAGCCGTTTTCGGCCAGAATCGCGACCTTTCTGGTCCGGACGGACTTGGCGGTGTCATTCTGGCTCAGGGCAGGGGAGGACGCGGTGACCGGCGAGGTATTGCTTTGGGCGGGCGGGGCGGCGCCGATACCCGCGGCGATTTGGGCGGCCAGGTCGGAGGTTACGTTGTTATACAGGTCGACAACCCGCTGTTTAATCGCCGCGTCCTTTACGCTGCCCACCTCAAAGCGGAAGGCGCCCACGATATGACCCCTTTCGGTTTCACTCATGCTGTTCCAGAAGAGGGCGGCCTGACCGAAATGATCGCCGAAGCGTTCCTCACGCTGTCTTGTCTTGGTGCCCCCGACCGGTTCCGCGTAGTGGGTATATCCGGCTTCGGCGTCGGGCAACGGGTGGTCGTTCTGCAGCGTGTTTTTGGAATAGGTGGATATGCCTTCATCGATGGTCATGCGGTGGTAGCCGTCCCGGTGATTGTTGTGAACCGGCGCCACCGGGCGGTTTATCGGGATCTGGTGGAAGTTGGGTCCGCCCAGTCTGATGAGCTGGGTATCCAGATACGAGAACAGCCGTCCCTGCAGCAGCGGGTCATTGCTGAAGTCAATGCCCGGAACTATATTGGCGGGACAGAAGGCGGCCTGCTCGGTTTCGGCAAAGAAATTGTCGACATTGCGGTTCAGGGTCATTTTCCCCACGCGTTTGACCGGTATAATCTCCTCCGGCCACAGCTTGGTAGCGTCCAGTATATCAAAGTCAAACTTAAATTCATCGGCCTCCTCAATCAGCTGTACGCCCAGCTCCCATTCGGGATAACTGCCCGTGTTTATCGCGTCCCACAGGTCCTGTCTGTGATAGTCGGGATTTTTGCCCGACAGCTTCTGGGCTTCGTCCCAGACCAGTGAATGTACGCCCAGCAGCGGCTTCCAGTGGAATTTGACAAAGCGCGCGCGGCCTGCGGCGTTGATAAAACGATAGGCGTTGACCCCGAATCCCTCCATCATGCGGAAACTGCGGGGGATGCCCCTGTCGGACATCAGCCACAGCACCATATGGGCGAGCTCGGGGGTATTGACCATAAAGTCCCAGAAGGTGTCGTGGGCCGCCGTTGCCTGGGGTATTTCGTTATGGGGTTCGGGTTTGATGGCGTGGACCATATCGGGGAATTTAATGGCGTCCTGAATAAAGAACACCGGCATGTTATTGCCCACCAGGTCATAGTTGCCCTCGTCGGTATAGAACTTGACGGCAAATCCCCGCACGTCCCTCACCGTGTCGGCCGACCCCCTCGACCCCACCACGGTGGAGAAGCGGGTAAAAACCGGGGTTTTCTGCTGCGGGTCCTGCAGAAAGCCCGCTTTGGTGTATTCAGCCATCGGCTCATAGACCTGAAAATAGCCGTGGGCGCCGAATCCTCGGGCGTGCACCACCCGCTCGGGTATGCGCTCATGGTCAAAGTGCATAATCTTCTCGCGCAGATGAAAGTCTTCCAGCAGCGCCGGCCCCCTCGGACCGGCTTTTAGCGAGTGGTCGGTGTCAGACACCGTGATACCCTGGTCGGTGGTCAGCTTATGGGTGTCGTGGCTTATCCTGAAGGCGGCCAGCTGCTCCTGTTTTTTGTTTGCGCCGTTATTTGTGTCGGTCATAACTTATTAATACTCCTCTGTTTTTCTTAATCCTTCATATGCCTGTCTGCGGTTTATGCGGATTTACGGGATTTATAGAATTATTTGTTTGTATTAGTATTGTTAAAAACCGAAGGTATATACCGACATCTTTATCAGGAAATTTCAGGGCAAAAAAATACCGCGCCACCGGCGCGGTTGTTGCCGTTAAAACTTTTTCTTTATCGAATCGAAGATACCCCCCGCTTTGTCGGCGGTGAGCTTTGCCTTTACCCCGTCCACCAGGGCTTTTATCTTGTCGTCCGGGAGGTCGATACCCAGGACCGACTCGACGGCTTTAACGGGGTCCTTTTTGAAGTTGGAGGCGAAATCCTTGTCGGACTTTACCTTTTCAACGATTTCTTCGATTTTTTCTTTGATGTCCATTGTTTGACTCCTTTTTACTCTGTAAAAATTACGTATGCAATATATTATGGGGGCAAAGCGCGCGTATTATGCCTCTTCTTTAAACGGGAACAGATATTTGAACGCAATCGCCGCCAGCGCCGAGCCGGCCAGCGGGGCCAGAATAAACACCCAGACCTGCGCCAGGGCGTCTCCGCCGGCAAATACGGCCGGAGCCAGACTCCGCGCGGGGTTTACCGAGGTGCCGGTCAGGGGGATGCCTATGATATGTACAAAGGTAAGGGTAAGCCCGATGACAACGCCCGCCATATGCGAGGTCGATTTAGCCGATGTCACGCCCAGAATAGTCATCACGAAGACAAAGGTCAGGATAATCTCGACGACAATCGCCCCCGCCATGTTCAGCCCGACGCCGCTGAGGGCGTCATATCCGTTCGCTCCTGTGCCCGACAGGGTAGCTGAGGAAGAAACGACAAAGGCAATCAGTGCGCTGCCGGCAAAGGCGCCGGCCAGCTGGCCTATGACATAGCCGATAAAATCCTTAACGCTCATCTTGCCTGAAATCAGCATCGCCAGGGAGACCGCCGGGTTGACATGACAGCCCGACACATGCCCGATGGCGTAGGCTGCCGCCACAATAGCCAGACCGAAGGCCAGCGCTATCACCGCCACCCCCAGAAATCCCGCGCCCGTGCCGCCCGTAAAGCCGCCGCAGACAACCGCCGTTCCGCAGCCGAAGAAGACCAGAACAAAGGTGCCGAATAACTCCGCCAGATACTTTTTCATAAGAACGCCTCCTCAAAATATTAGCTTTGGCTATATTTACAGTATATTGCATTAAATCAAAAAAATCAATACTCCGGAGATATTTATCAAAGTTTTCACAATTTAAACAATTTCGAGGAATACACAAAAGCAATCAGTTGGTTTTGTAAATATTTAAACGTATTTTTCTTCAATGCTTATTGACAAACAGCAAAAGTTGTGTTACAATTACTTTGTGTTTTAAATAAATCCTAAAT
>JAQVWU010000183.1 GCA_028709565.1 Eubacteriales bacterium | reverse complement strand
ACGCAAGGTGGCTCAAACGCGTCGATGCGTACCGGTATTTCGAGTCGGTTGGCTCTTATCTTGAGATTTCGGAATCGGGGCGGAACATCGTTCTCTGTCACTATCCGATGCTCGAATGGAAGGGCAGCGGACGCGGCTCTCTGCCGGTCTTCGGGCATGTCCATAATAACCGCAGCGGAGAAAATTATAAGCTGATTTCCTCGCGCCGCAATATGCTCAACGCCGGCACGGATATCAACGGCTATGAACCGGTCGGTCTGCGGGAGCTTATCATCAACAATGCCGTATGGAAAACGGACGGGGAAGAGATTGTAAAACGCGCCGAAATGATTGCTGCGCTGCTTCACCACGGCCGGAAGGATGAAGCGGGCATGTGCTTTGTTGCCTGAGCACCGATACGGAAAAAGCGGTCGCATGGCTGCATGACGCCATATATAGCTGCGGAATCTCTAAGAAAATGCTGCGCGGGGCATTTACCGATGATATTGCGGACGCGGTATGGACGCTTACCCGGCGGGACAATGAGGATTATTTTGACTATATCCGCGGGATAAGTCAAAACCCTCTCGCATCGGCCGTCAGACTTGCCGACATAAAGCGTAAAATGGATTCAAACAGTGTCGGCGATATAAAGCGCACGGAAAAACATGAAACCGCTTATCAAATACTGACGAATAATTAATAAAATCGCAGATATGGCATTGTTTTATGTTTGTTTTTATTATTGCTATTGATATTTGACCCCGTTTTATGTTAAAATGTATAAACAAAACTTTAAAACGTAAAAACATCATTCATTATACGGGAGCAATCAATGGAATACAGGATATCAGCAAAAATGAAGGATATGAAGCCTTCGGCCATACGTGAAATTTTTAAAAGTCTGTCAGACCCGAACATGATCGCCTTCGCCGCGGGCAATCCCTCGCCGGAATCCTTTCCGGTTGACGCGATACGGCGATTTTCCGCGGATATTCTGCAAAACCAGCCGATAACGGCGCTGCAGTATTCGATAACCGAGGGTTACCCGCCGCTGCGGGAGGCGGTCGCCGCCCGTCAGAAGAAACGTTTTAACGTGGGACGCGAGGGTGACCTGACCATAATCACATCGGGCGGTCAGCAGGCGCTGGAACTTGCCTGCAAGGTTATGTGCGATGAGGGCGACGTTGTAATATGCGAAAACCCGTCGTTTATAGGCGCGCTCAACGCCTTTCGGTCCCTGGGGACAAAACTCGTAGGGGTCGGACTGGAGGACGACGGAATAAATATACAGGCGCTTGAGGAGGCGCTGGACGCCAATCCGCGCGCCAAACTGATATATCTCATACCTACATTTCATAATCCCGCCGGCATTACCATGTCCCTTGAAAAACGCCGGGCGGTCTATGAACTCGCCTATAAATACGGTGTGCTGATTCTCGAGGACAATCCGTACGGCGAACTGCGCTTCGCCGGAGAGGAGCTGCCCACGATAAAGAGTATGGACGAGCGGGGTATTGTCATCTACTGCGGGTCATTTTCAAAGATATTGTCCGCCGGCATGCGTGTCGGTTTCATGTGCGCCCCCGAGGCCGTCATACAGAAGGCGGTGGTGGCGAAGCAGGTGGAGGATGTCCATACCGGCATACTGCTTCAGATGATCTGCGAACGCTTCCTGACCGATTTTGACACCGACGGCCATGTAGAGAAAATACGGGATATGTACCGGCGCAAATGCAGTCTGATGCTCTCGGAGATGGACAAACATTTCCCGCCGGGCGTAACATACACCAGACCCGAGGGGGGACTGTTCCTGTGGTGCACCCTGCCCGCCGGATCGGACATGCCTGCCTTTGTCGCACAGGCGCTGAAAAAAGGGGTCGCGGTGGTGCCGGGTACCGCCTTCAACTGTGACGAAAGCGCGCCCTCCGATTCCTTCAGGCTCAACTATTCGACCCCGTCAGACGAGCAGATAGTCAGGGGCATAGGCATTTTATCGGGTGTGCTCCGGGATGTAAACGGTTAAGTAAAGCTTTAGATATAAAATCGCAATATATATAAAATCGCATGGAAGGGCGGAATTCGATATGAAACTGGCTGTTTTCGCAACACACCTGCGCGCGATGTCGGCGGCAGGCATGGATTTTCCCGCCGCGCTCAAATGGGCCCGCAGTATCGGCATTGAAGCTGTGGAAGCCGATACGGGGGAATTCAAAATAATGCCCGCGGACGCATACAGGGAGATCCTGGGGGCTGCCGGTATGCGCATGATTTCGGCGCACCATCTTTGCCGGCTCTCGGCGGCGGATGAGGACGTCTATGAAGAAGAGATAAAAAACAGCATCGCCGCGGCGGAGCAGGCGGCGGCGGCGGGAGCGAAATATTTCATGCTGGTACCCGCCGCGGTGCAGGATATCCCCGATGCCGCCGCCAAAACCCGGGCGCGGGAATCCATTATCAGGGGCGCGAACAGGATTGCCGCCGCTGCCGGTCCGATGGGACTGACGCTGACCATGGAAAACTTTTCAAAGGTGTTGTTCCCCTTTTCCACGGCTGCCGAGCTCAACGATATGGCCGACAATATACCGTCTCTGGAACTGACACTGGACAGCGGCAACTTTCGCTGTATCGCCGCCGATGTCATGAGCGCCTATGAGGAGATAAAGCACCGCATCGCCTTCTGTCACATAAAAGACTGGGCGGTAATTGCCGAGGGCGGTTTAAAAGCGACAGACGGCCTTTCCCTGCGGGGATGCCCGGCCGGACGCGGGGTGATTCCCATAGGGGAGCTGATGTTCCGCTTAAAGCACCTCAGACACAGGGGCTTTTCGGGCTGGCTGGTTATAGAGCAGGAGAGTGTCGGCGGTGAGGTCATGGCCGAACATCTCGAAACGGCCGTGCGACTGCTGAACGCTTACAGATAAACCATATATCGATTTATTACCGATTTACTACCGATTTACTACCGATTCACTACCGATCCACGAATAAAAACCGGAGGCAGTTATGAAAGAGATTAACGTATTTATTGTCACCGACCTTGAAGGTATCAGCGGCATCGGCAATATTGCGCAGGTGTCCGACACCGCGGCCGGGAGTTACGCCTTTTCCCTCGAAAGGCTGATGAAGGATACCAACGCCGCCGTCGACGGGGCTTTTGAGGGGGGCGCCGGAGCCGTATACGTTTTGGACGGACACGGCGGCGGGAATAATTTTATTGAGGGCATGCTTGACCAACGGGCGGTGCAGCTTTATAAATTGAACGCCGACCGCTTCGACCCGGATAAAACAAACCTGTTGATGTCGGTCGGCGCCCACGCGATGAGCGGAACGCATAATGCATTCCTCGACCATACGCAGTCGTCGGTCGCATGGCATGACTACAGCATTAACGGCAGGCGCTGCGGCGAAATCGCCCAGAGCGCGGCATTCGCCGGGGCATGGGATATACCCATGGTGATGGTAAGCGGGGATGAGGCTGTCTGCGCGGAAGCCCGGCAGTTCTTCGGCGACATCGCAACGGCTGCGGTAAAGTATGCCGTGGGGCGCAACAATGCCGTAACGGCTGACCTCGGGGAGGCCGAGGGGCGCATCCGCGAAGCGGCGAAAAAAGGCGTTTCCCTTGCGGGAAAGATAAAACCCTTCCGCCCGCTGCTGCCGGCCGAGATCAGGCTTGAATACAACCGCGCCGATTACTGTGACAGCGCCATGCAGCGCGGGGAACTCGAACGTCTGGACGCGCGCACGGTGCGAAAGGTCATACATGAAATAAAAAATTATGCGGACCTGCTGTTTTAAATCTATTGCTGAACCGGAAAGTGTTAAATACTATGAATAATAAAACGGATAATATATTTGAGCAAATCGGCGAACACGGATTGATACCCGTTATTAAAATCGATGACGCCGCCGACGCCCTCCCCCTTGCCCATTCGCTGTGCGCCGGAGGACAGCCCGTTGCCGAGATTACGTGTCGCACCGCCTGCGCCGCCGAGGCGATAGGGGCGATAAGAGAGGGACTGCCCAATATGATACTGGGGGCCGGAACGGTGCTCACCGTTGAGCAGGCGGAGGCCGCGGTTGACGCGGGGGCCCGGTTCATCGTGAGTCCCGGCTTTAACCCCCGGGTGGTTGACTGGTGTGTCGGGCATGACATCCCGGCGGCGCCCGGCTGCGCCACCCCGTCCGACATAGAGGCTGCCCTGGAGGCCGGTCTGGATACGGTGAAATTCTTTCCCGCCGAAGCATCCGGCGGTATTCCCATGATAAAGGCGCTGAGCGGACCGTATACGGGTATGAAGTTTATACCCACCGGAGGAATAAACGCATTCAATCTGGTCGACTATTTAAAAAACGGCTGTGTTCTGGCCTGCGGCGGAAGCTTCATGGTCAAAGACGAATATATTAAAACAGGGGCGTTCGATAAAATTACCGAACTGACCCGTTCGGCGCTTATGACGATGTACGGATTCGATCTGGCTCATATAGGCGTAAATCTGCCCGATACCGACGCCGCGCGGAAAGCGGCGGTGCTTGCGGAAACCATGTTCGGATTCGCCCGCAAAGAGGGGAGTCTGGGCATTATGTGCGACGGTCAGCTGGAATTTATGTGCGGACCTTATTTCGGCGATTACGGACACATTGCCGTGGCGACCAACTTCATAGAACGCGCCATGGCGTATTTTGAACGCATGGGCTTTAAGTTCCGCGAAGACGGCATTTTATATAATGACGAGGGCAAAATCAACGCCGCGTATCTGGAAGGCGACTTTTTCGGCTGCGCGATTCATCTGCTCAGAAAAAAATAAAACCAAACAAATCCAAACAAATCCAAACAAATCCAAACAAATCCAAACAAATCCAAACGAATCCGAACCAATACGAAAGGACAGCCGCAAAACGATGCTGGATAAGCTCAGAGAAATCGAATTAAAATACGAGAGAATACTTGACGAAACCTCCCGGCCCGAGATTGTCGGCAATCAGGAAGAATTCCGCCGGCTCATGCGGGAGCAAAAACTGCTTGCCCCGATTGTCGGAAAGTTCCGCGAATATATAAATACCGAAAAGCAGATGAATGAGGCGCAGCTTTTGCTCGAAGATAAGGGGATTGAAGCCGATTTATATGAGCTTGCCGATACCGAATACAATGATTGCCGCGATATGCTTGAGGCAATACGGGAGGAGCTTAAAATCATGCTGCTCCCGCGGGACCCCAATGACGACAAAAGCGTTATCGTCGAGATACGGGGCGGGGCCGGCGGCGAGGAAGCCGCGCTTTTCGCGTATGTTCTGTACCGTATGTATACCATGTATGCCGAATCGATGCGTTTTAAAATCGAACCAATCTATTTTAACGAAACCGAGCTGGGCGGATTTAAAGAGGTTTCATTTATAGTGGACGGGGAAGGGGCCTATTCCAAACTGAAGTTTGAGAGCGGGGTCCACAGGGTCCAGCGCGTGCCCGAAACCGAATCCTCCGGACGCATTCATACCTCCACCGTTACCGTTGCCGTGCTGCCCGAAGCGGAGGAGGTGGAGGTGGAGATTAATAACGCAGACCTGAAGATAGAGACAATAAAGAGCAGCGGAGCCGGCGGACAGCATGTCAACAAAACCGAGTCGGCGGTACGTTTGCTTCACATACCCAGCGGGATCGTTATAGAGTGCCAGGATGAGCGCAGTCAGTACAAGAACAAAGACAAGGCCATGAAACTGCTCCGTACCCGTCTGTACGATATCAAGCAGGCGGAGCAGAGCGAAAAAATCGCCGCCCAACGCAAAAACCAGGTGGGAACCGGCGACAGAAGCGAGCGGATACGGACATACAACTATCCGCAGGGACGTGTCACCGACCATCGGATAGGTTTAACCCTTTATTCGCTGGAATCCTTTCTCAACGGAGACATGGGCGAAATGGTAGACGCCCTCATCGGCGCCGACACGGCCGAGAAGCTCAAAAGCGAAGATTTTTAGGGAGATATTAATACATGATAATAAACGCAAAGGAAACCACGGTTGCCTATCGCTGTCCGAGCTGCGGTTTATATATAATGAGTCTGGTCGGTATATTTACCCTGACCGGAGATTTGATTAAACTCAAATGCAGCTGTTCGGGGAGCGAGCTTAAAATCTCATATACTTCCGACGGCAAGATACGGCTGACGGTGCCCTGTATCGTGTGTCCACACGACCATAATTATATTATCAGTTCAAACGCCTTCTTTGACCGCGATATATTCAAGCTCAGCTGCGCCTATACAAGCATTGACATCTGTTTCATAGGCAATAACAACGCGGTGATGAAAGCGGCGGATGATTCGGAAAAAGAGCTGATGAGACTGCTTGAGGAAAGCGGGCTGGATGAATTCGCCAGGCTG
>JAQVWU010000182.1 GCA_028709565.1 Eubacteriales bacterium | reverse complement strand
AAGGCTATTTTGCCGACGATACGGCCCGTACCGTTTACGGTGAACAGGACGCGGCTTTTACCGGTGAATTTATAGTTTTCGATATTGAAACCACCGGATTGTCCGCCTTAAATAACCGTATCACCGAAATAGGCGCGGTTAAAATCAAAAACCTGCAAATAATTGACCGGTTCGGCACCTTTGTAAATCCCGGGGAGCATATTCCTGAAAATATTACCGAACTGACCGGTATTACCGATGAGGATGTGGCCGGCGCCCCCGACGACAGAGAAGCGGTACGCGCCTTTCTGGAGTTTTCCGGCGACAGTATTTTAGTCGCCCACAACGCCGGTTTCGATGTCGGTTTTATACGAGCTGCCGCGGAACGGGGCGGCATGGAGTTTAGTAATACATATATAGATACCGTCACCCTGTCACGGTATTGCAATCCGGACCTGAATATGCATAAACTGAACTCAATCGCAGATTATTATAAACTGGGGCCCTTCAATCATCACCGCGCATCAGATGACGCAGCAATGCTCGCGGAGATATTTTTCCGCATGGTCGGCAGACTGCGCGAGGAGGGGGTTAATACCGTCTCCGAAATGACCCGGGTAATGTCCGATAAAGTCGACCCTCTGAAATTGAACACCGCCCATATAATTTTACTGGTAAAAAACAAAACCGGGCTCAAAAATCTGTATAAACTGGTATCGATGAGTTATCTCAACTATTTCAGACGCCATCCCCGTATTCCCAAAACGGTGCTTGCCGAATACCGGGAGGGACTGTTGATCGGATCCGCGTGTTCCGAGGGGGAATTATTCAGCGCCGTGCTGGATGACAAGCCCCACGCTGAACTGCTGGAGATAGCCGGGTTTTATGACTATCTGGAAATACAGCCCCTGTGCAACAATCGTTATCTGATTGAAAAGGGATCGATTCAGTCGGACGACGGTCTGATAGAAATCAATAAAAAAATAGTCGCCCTCGGCAGCGAATTGAATATACCGGTTGTAGCTACCTGTGACGCCCATTTTATCGAGCCCTATGAAGACATTAGCCGCAAAATATTGCTTTCGGGGATGAAATTTACCGACGCAGACAAGGACAGCGGGCTGTATCTGCGGACCACTGAGGAAATGCTCGCCGAATTCGATTACCTGGGCAGAGATAAGGCGATGGAAGTGGTTGTATACAATACACACAGGGTCGCCGATATGGTCGAGAATATCCGTCCCATTCCGACGGGGACATATACGCCGGTTATGGAGGGCGCCGATACGGACCTTCGGGACATCTGTTATGAGCGCGCCGGTCTGATATACGGAAGTCCCCTGCCCGAAATTGTAGAAAAACGGCTGAGCCGGGAACTCGATTCGATTATTAAACACGGCTTCGCCGTGCTGTATATTATCGCTCATAAACTTGTGAAATTCAGCGAGGACGAAGGATATCTCGTCGGTTCCAGGGGATCTGTTGGCTCATCCTTTGTCGCGTCAATGGCGGGTATTTCCGAGGTTAATCCGCTGCCGCCGCATTATCTGTGTAAAAACTGTAAATACAGCGAATTTTCCGCCGATGCCTCGGTCGGGTCGGGTTTTGACCTGCCGGAAAAGGACTGCCCGGTCTGTGGTGCCAAACTCTACGGGGACGGACATGATATACCCTTTGAAACATTTCTGGGTTTTTACGGAGAGAAATCACCCGATATAGATTTGAATTTCTCCGGCGATGTTCAGGCGAGGGTTCACAAATACACCGAGGAATTATTCGGTTCGGAAAATGTATACCGCGCCGGTACAATCGGAACGCTGGCCGATAAGACCGCTTACGGTTTTGTCATGAAATACCTGGAGAGCAAGGGGCTCAATATCGGTAAGGCTGAGATAAATCGTCTGGTACAGAGCTGTGTGGGTGTCAAACGCACAACCGGGCAGCATCCGGGCGGTATCATCGTAGTCCCCCGCGAATATGAGATATATGACTTTACACCCGTGCAGCGCCCTGCCGACGATGTCAATTCGGATGTGATTACCACGCATTTTGCCTTTTCATATCTTCACGATACGATATTAAAGCTCGATGAACTGGGACATGATGTGCCGACCAAATATAAAATACTGGAACGTTATACGGATACATCGGTATTGGATGTGCCGATGAATGACCCGGCGGTGTATGAATTGTTTTTATCTACCGATTCGCTCGGCATCACGCCCCAGTCCATTAACTGTCAGATAGGCACATACGGATTGCCCGAGTTCGGTACCGGCATTGTTCAGCAGGTTGTAATAGACGCCAAACCCAAGAATTTTGCCGATCTGCTGCAAATTTCCGGCTTGACCCACGGTAAGGAGGTATGGTTCGGCAACGCCGCCGAGCTTATAAAGGCGGGTATATGTGATATTTCCCAGGTAATAGGAACACGCGACGGTATTATGCTTGATTTAATACGCTGGGGACTGGAAAACGGCACCGCGTTTAAAATTATGGAGGATGTGCGCAAGGGAAAGGGATTAAAGCCCGAATATGAAGCGGCTATGCGCGCGAACAATGTGCCCGAATGGTATATTGATTCATGTAATAAAATTAAATATATGTTCCCCAAAGCGCACGCCGCCGCTTATGTAATGAGTGCCATCAGGCTGGGCTGGTATAAAGTTCATACCCCCCTCGAGTTTTACGCGGCATTTTTCACCGTCGCTCCGAAGGGACTGGACGCTGAACTGGTGATGCGGGGCAAGCAGGCGGTAGCCGCGAAAATCGCCGAGATTAACGACAAGGGCAAGGAATCGACTCAGAAGGACGAGGCAATGCTCGGTTCACTCCAGCTTGTAAACGAAGCGTATGCGCGCGGCATACAGTTTTTGCCGGTTGACCTGTATAAATCGGACGCTTTTGCCTATCTGCCCGAGGACGGCAAAATCAGAATGCCCTTTTCCTCACTTAACGGTGTCGGCGAGACCGCGGCGCGAAACATTGCGGAGGTGCGTGACGAGGGTGAAATACTCTCTGTGGAGGAACTGCGGCAGCGCAGCCAGATATCAAAGACGGTGGTTGAGGTGCTTCAAAGGGAAGGTGTTCTAAACGGTCTGAGCGAAACCAATCAGATTACGTTCTTTTAAGTATAAGCTTTTCAGGTTTTGTGAAAAAAATGTTAATACCGCAATAATTGTATTGACTTTAGCGTAGTAATGTGGTAGTATGTTAAAGCGATAAAGCAAATTTATAAGAAGACAACGGAAATAACAAATGAACAAAACAAACCTGAATACCCCGGAGGGAACGCGCGATATCATATTCGGGGAGGTGTCACTGTATACAGACATAACCGACCGCCTGTCACGGGTGTTTGAGTCCAACGGTTTTCGCCGTGTATCCACACCCGCCGTTGAATATTATGACGTATTTGATGCAGATAAGTCGATACGTCAGGAGAGCATGTATAAGCTTACCGATATGAACGGAAGACTTATCGTACTGAGAGCCGATAATACGACACCGATGGCGCGGGTCGCGGCGACAAAATTAAAGGGTATGGATTATCCCCGGAAACTGTATTACAATCAGCGCATCTACCGCATTAACGACGGCTGGTCGGGGAGACGCAGCGAAATACTCCAGTGCGGTATCGAGATAATCGGCGCTGCGGGTATAAAGAGCGATTTAATCTGCATAAACACGGCTATTCAGTCGCTCGCTGCTCTCGGCCTTGATTATAAAATTGAACTGGGTCATGTGGGGTATTATAACGCGATGATAAAAGAACTCGGACTCAGCGAAGCCGAGAGGCGCAGGCTGCGCAGCTATGTCGAACGAAAGAATCTGGAAAAAATATCGGCATACGATAAAATATCCAAAATACCTCTGCTTTACGGAGGGGATGAAGTGTTTGAGGATGCGCGTATATTATCCGAAGGCAATGACGAGGCTTCGGAGGCGCTGGAATATGTCGGCACCCTGTATGAGACGCTGCGCGAAGCCGGTTATGGGGAGCACGTGATGGTAGATATGGGCATCGTACATGATATTGATTATTATACCGGAACGGTATTCCGCGGATATATTGAAGACGCGGGTGAACCGGTGCTTGCCGGAGGCAGATACGACAATCTCATGAGGAGTTTCGGAGAGGATTGCCCCGCTACCGGTTTTGCGATAAACATATGCCTGGTCGCCGACGCTGTTTTGAAGCGGGACGGTTTATCCGACGGCTGTCCTGTGGATTATATTATACACTTTGACAAAGACAGTTTTGCGGCTGCCGAGTGTTTTCGCAGGCAGCTGGAGGCTAAATATATACGCTGCGAATATTCATGTTTTGATAATGCCGACGAAACGATATCCTTTGCCGAAAGGATGTCGGTTCCGAACATAGCGGTGGCTGACAGGAACGGCATATCTGTTATAAAGACAGGGGAAGGGTGACAATGGTCAGACTGGCATTGACTAAGGGCCGCATAGAAGCCGACGCGATAACGCTCCTTGAGGGCGCGGGTTATGAATGCGCCGAACTCGCGGCGGATATGCGGGGACGCAAATTGTTTTTTTCGGCCGGCAGCGGTAAAATCGAGATTATACTGGCAAAAGCCGCCGATGTCATCACCTATATCGAACACGGCGTATGCGACCTCGGTATTGTAGGCGCGGATACAATTCTGGAGTCCCGGCGCACCTTTTATGAGGTGCTGGACCTGGGATTCGGCAGATGCCGTCTTGCGCTGGCAGGTCCGGCGGGATGCGATTTTTACAACAATTTATCTCATAAAATAGTAGCGACAAAATATCCGAATATTACGAAAGCATATTTCAACGACCGCAATGTCGATGTGGAGATTGTGAAAATTGAAGGGTCGGTGGAACTCGCCCCGCTCTTAAAGCTTTCCGACGCGATTGTCGATATTGTGGAAACGGGTTCGACGCTGCGGGCAAACGGTCTTGAAATATACGAAACAATTGCTCCGGTTTCGGCGCGTCTGATCGTCAATGTGGCGAGCATAAAAATGAAAAAGCGTGAAACAGATGAATTTATCGAACGCATTACAGAGGAATTGAATAAAAAATGATGTTGAAACACTATACATCCCGGAATGTGGCCGAACTCATTTCGCTGCTGGAGGGTCGCGGTATATCATCAAATGACGCGCTTAACGCCGCTGTGACCGAAATTATCGGCGATGTCCGTAAAAACGGAGACGCCGCGTTATATAAATACACAAAAAAATTCGATAATACAGACCTTGATTCGCTGTATCTGTCGGATGAAAAAAAGGAATCGCTGATTGCCCGGGTACCTTCGGAACTGCGCGGTACACTGGAGAGAGCCGCGGAAAACATCAGGTCCTTTCATGAAAAACAAAAGCAGCAGAGCTGGGTCGATATAAAGGACGGTACGGTAATGGGGCAGAGGGTATTACCGCTGCGCAGGGCAGGTCTTTATATCCCCGGCGGGAGCGCGGCCTATCCGTCAAGCATATTGATGTGCGCCATCCCCGCCCAGGTTGCCGGGGTAAATGAGATTATAGCGGCTACCCCTACACCGGGAGGCAGCATAAATCCGGCGATTGTTTATGCCGCGTCGCTGGCGGGGGTGGGCGACATATTGACGGTCGGGGGTGCCCAGGCCGTTGCTGCCCTGGCCTATGGCACCGAAAGTGTTCGAAGGGTGGACAAGATTGTGGGACCGGGCAACATTTACGTCTCGGCAGCAAAAAGGCTTGTCTACGGCACCGTCGATATAGACATGATTGCCGGACCCAGCGAAGTGCTGATTATTGCCGACGGGCACGCCGACGCTTCATATATCGCCGCCGACCTGATGGCTCAGGCGGAGCATGACGAACTGGCGGCATCGATATTGATTACCACCTCACCTTTGCTGGCTGAAAAGGTGGAGGCGGCGTTGGCCGAACAGCTGAAAGGTCTTTCACGCCGGGATAAAATCGCGGCATCGCTCTCCAATTACGGTTCGGTCATTGTCACCGATACCCTTGAGGAGGCGGCGCGCCTGTCCGACCTCATCGCGCCCGAACATCTCGAGCTGGCCGTCGACGAACCGTTTGCGCTGCTCTCACTGATACACAACGCGGGTTCGGTCTTTCTCGGCGAATATACGCCGGAACCTCTCGGCGACTATATGGCGGGACCCAATCATGTATTGCCCACCAACGGCACGGCACGTTTTTCTTCGGCTCTGTCGGTTGACGATTTTATGAAAAAATCCAGCTATCTTTATTTCAATAACAGGGCGCTTCGCGGCATGGCCGGGGACGTCATCAGATTTGCAGACACCGAAGGGCTTGACGCCCACGCGAACTCGGTTAAGATACGAATGGGGAGGGGATGAGAGCATTGGGAAGAGCAAACCGCTATTTGCCGGCGCGGGTCGATGA
>JAQVWU010000181.1 GCA_028709565.1 Eubacteriales bacterium | reverse complement strand
TAATACTGTTCGGAATGCACCGGGAAGTCGGCGATGCCCTCGGTGATCGGGCTGGAATTGGGCCGGATGTTGACGATATAGTCCACCTCGCCGCCCGGATGGCTGACCCAGTTGCCGCCGGTCAGAAACTGCCATTCGGTGTCGTTGCGGAAGGCGTCGCACATGCCTCCGTGACAGCCCGCCATACCCACACCGGTGCCCACCGCCGCGGCCACGTTGCGGGTATACTCGCCGGGTATGTTGCCACCGGTCCATACGGGGAGAATGAGGTCAAGGGTCTTAAGCTTTTCCGCGTCGGCCAGGCAGTCCATGTGGTCATAGCATTCGACCTCAAAGCCCTCCGATTCGAGAATGCGTTTAAAACGAGCCGATACCAGTTCGGGCTGGTGACCGTCCCAGCCGCCCCAGAAAATCAATGCTTTTTTCATCTTGTTCACTCCTGTTTTGTTTGTTTATTGTTTTTTATTGTTTTTATTATTGGATTTGCGCTTCTTTCTTACCGAAAAGCCCAGGGAGCCGAGCTTTCTGCCCAGCGCGAAGTAATCACCGTGGGCGTAGGCCGCCAGCCCGCAGTCCTCCAGGTGCAGCCTGCCCTCCCGGTCGACCAGTTCCTCGTTTACATCAACGGCGACGATATCCGCGATAAACATATCGTGAGAGCCCAGGCGCAGTATATCGCTGACCACGCACTCGATGGACAGCGGGCTGGCGCTCAGCAGCGGACAGCCGACCCCGGAGGCGGGCTCGGTTTCGAGAGAGCAGGCGCTGAATTTATCGATATCCCTGCCGGAGCGGATGCCGCAGAAGTCGGCGGCTCTGACCAGGGGGGCGGTGGTCAGATTTATCACAAACTCCCGCGTTTGGCTGATTATGCCGTGGGAATAGCGCTCGGGCTTGAGGGATACATAGGTTTTGGGCGGTTTTGAGTTGATAATACCGGTCCAGCCCACCGTGAGGACATTGCTTTTTTCCGCGTCGCCGCAGGTTACCAGCACCGGGGGCACCGGCGCGAGCAGGGTCGAACCCTTCCATTTTATCTTTGCCATATTCCGCCTTCCCGTTAATCCGGTTTTAGTTTGTTGTTTATATTAAATTCAATAGGCGTAGCCGCATTCGTCCATGTCGGGCTTGAAGAAATCGAACATATGAACGCCCGCGTCGGTTTTGTATCTGCCCACCGGATCGGGGCGCATCTCGATCTTGGCGAGTTTTATGCCCAGAAAATCGCCGAGTTTGGCCAGCACCGCATCCTGTTTGAATACCATATCCTCGAAACGGGCGCTGCATACATGCTTTGGCGCGGGGGTGGCCTTCACCAGCTCCCGCTGATACTTCCAGCTGATGGCCCGCCGCAGCCGCTCATCCCCGGTCTTGTCATAATCGATATTGAAGACCGACAGGTCGTCGGTGACATGGGAGCCCATTACGCAGTCACGCGGGTCGCGTACCCAGTGTATATATTTTATGTCGGGAAACATTTTGGCTATCCACGGATAACACAGGGTGGTTTCGGGTATCTTCCAGCCCCTGTGTTCGGTATTGCTTTCCAGTACGGTATGCAGATAGCTCTCGATGAGCTTTACAAAAGCGGGGTCCGGGTCGCCGTTTATCACCCGGGAAAAATCCCATTCCATGTTCCCTTTATATGTGACATAACTGCCGAACACACGGCAGGCGTCATACATTTCCTGCGGGGGCAGCAGGTCGCCCGATTTGTTGAGGGGCTCTCCCATATATACCCCGCTTGCCGACAGAGTGTGCGAAATCGCGCGGGTGCCCGAATGGCCACGTCCTATAATTGTCACCATCATAATGCTGTAAAACCTTTCTCGTTGTCTTCTCTTATTTTTATAAATACCGGGCGCTCGTTTCCGCCCGAATTGGGCGCGTGGAGGGACAGGGTCAGCTGCCCGTCAAAGTCCTCAAACATCATGCCGTGCCCGCCGTCCTTCTCAAAGAGCAGCCCCGGCAGGGTTGTCCATCTGCCCGTGATATCGCCGTTATCCGACGCGGCGACCGCCGTGATATACCCGCCCGAAAAGGAGGACCAGATCATAACCAGCGAGCCGTCGGATTTGCGGTGCAGCCAGGGACCGTCGGTAACCAGCTTTTCGTCGGAGGGCCGTACCCAGTGGGCGTCTTTGGCCTCAAGCACGGTAAAGCATTCCCCCGCCGCCGTTCTCAGGTCATCGGACAGGCGCACCGCGCATATAGTACCCTTGTCGATCTGCACCCACTCATGGCAAAATACCATATAGGGTATACCGCCGGGGGAGAGGTAGAACGTACCGTCCAGGCTGTGCCATTCACGGGGGGTTATCGCGCCCGCACCGTGGGGTGTGAAAGGACCGTCCGGTTTGTCGGCCCGCAGTATATATGTGCCCCTGAAGCCGTTGTCCTGTTCAAATGTGGCGAACATATAATAGCAGCCCCTGTAAAGATGCACCTCGGGCGCCCAGTTGGCTCCCCGGTCCAGCCCGTATGCGGAGGCATCGAAAACCCCGGCCGGACCGGACCAGCCGCCGTCCAACGTATCGGCGGTGTAAACGTCAAAACCCTTCCGTCCGCCGCACCGGGTGCCGTACATATAATATCTGCCCCGGTCCGGCAGGATAAAGGGATCGCGTATATGAATATCTTCTTTAAGCATAGATTATTTCCCTTATTGTTTTTTTCAGTTTAACACAGAGCCGGACAAAAGTCAATATTGCAATGCGATTTTAAGCGATTTTAAACCGTGATATATTTACCCGCTGCCTGCCATTGTGCACAATTTTCCATAGCAATGTTTGGTAATTGTGACGAAATTCATTATCACAGCTATTTATGTTTGTAATTTAAATAATTATATGATACAATGTTATCTGAACAGTATCAAACGCTTTTACGCGATAATCTTATTTTTCAATACTATAAAACTATAAATTTTGGAGGGATAAAAATGACAAAAATGAAATCCAGAGTACTCTATTTTCCTGAAAACAATAAAAAGCTGTCATTGTTGTCTAGGGTGTTGTGTGATAAACTGCAGTGCAAGTTAGACAAAATTCCGCCGGCGTATCCCTGCGAAAACGAAAAACTGGTTCTCATCGGCGTATCGATGAAGAACGATATGCCCGACGCGCTGCGGCGTTTCTGCCGTGAGCTGGTGAAAACCAGGGCGCAGAATGTCGCGTTTTTCGGCGACGCTCCGGAAACAACCATGGTAAATCTGATGAATGAAGCGCGCGAGGCGGGCACAAACGTCATCGGCGATGTTTTCGAATGCAAAACCGGAGGACTGCCCTTTCTTGCCAGGGTCAAACCCGAAGAGCAGACGGGTATTGAAGAATGGCTGAAGAAAGTATTGGAGCAGCTTAAATAATCATGAGATTAAACATGGCGATAATGCCTGCCGCAGGGCGGGTTTATCATCATGTTTTTTAAATTATGTCATCTTAATTATCTTAATCATCCAAAAGGAGCAAGCCATGAATTTTTATGATAAGCTAAAACGCCTGGAAGGCGTATGCGGGACAAACTACTGGTCACACCGCATCGGCGCGGAGATATTATATCTGGCGAGTCTGTCAAAGACAAAGGACGATATATATAACGGCCGCATCGAAGAAGCACTGGACTATTTAGGCCAAAAGCTGGACGAAAACCATGCCATAACAAAACCCGACGCGCTGCACGTTGAACAGATGCTTTCCGACCTGTCGGCCGAAGCCAAAGCAATCAGGGTATTCTGCGTCTCCCATGCGCATATCGACATGAACTGGATGTGGGGATATCAGGAGACGGTGTCGGTAACCGTCGATACCTTCCGCACGGTGCTCAATCTCATGAAGGAATACCCCGATTTCACCTACGCCCAGTCACAGGCGTCGGTATACAAAATCATTGAAACCCAGGCGCCCGAAATGATTGAGGAAATCAAGAAGTATGTCCACGAGGGGCGTTGGGAACTGTCCGCCTCCACATGGGTGGAAACCGATAAGAATATGCCCAACGGCGAATCGCTGTCCCGTCATATCCTGTATACAAAGCGTTATCTGTCAAAGCTCTTTGATGTCTGCCCCGACAGTCTCAGACTCGATTTTGAGCCGGACACCTTCGGGCATAACGCCAACGTTCCGGAAATACTGCAAAAGGGCGGCGTCGACTATTATTATCACTGCCGCGGTTATGACGGACCCAATGACATTTATCGCTGGCAGTCACCCTCGGGCAGCGAGATACTGGTCCACCGCGACCCGAAATGGTATAACGGCCAGATCAATATACGCTCCTTCACCGATATCCCCCTGTTCTGCAAAAAGAACAACACCGACGTATACCTCCATGTCTACGGGGTGGGCGACCACGGCGGCGGCCCCACGAGGCGCGACATAGAAGCCATGATAGACAACGCCGCTTTCCCGCTCTATCCGACCGTCGAATTCGGAACCTACGGCAAATACTTCGCCGAACTCGAACGGTTCAGGAGTATGCTGCCCGTAGTAAAACATGAGCTCAACTATGTGTTCACCGGCTGTTATACCTCCCAATCCCGCATCAAGATGTCAAACCGTCTGTCGGAGGACAGGCTGTATGAATCGGAAATGTTTTCCGCGGCGGCAAATAAACTGACCGGGGCGCCGGGCAAGACAGAACTGTATGCCGGCGCGTGGGAGAATGTGCTGTTCAATCATTTCCACGATATCCTGCCCGGTTCGGGAATCATCGAAACCCGCGAACACGCCCTGGGTCTATTTCAGAAAACCCTTGCCGCCGCCAATACCAACGCCAATACGGCCATGCGCAATATCGCCGACGGTATTGATACCTCGTCCATCGCCTTTGACGAAAGCAAAAACCACACTTCCGAAGGCGGCGGCGTCGGTTTCGCCGTTAACCATGAAAGCGGACACGCATTCCCTCAGGCCGAGCGCGGCAGAGGCAGCGTGCGGGTCATTCACCTCTTCAACAGCACCATGCACGACCGCAAAGAGGCGGTTGAGGTTACCCTGTGGGACTACAACTATGACCTGGGACGGGTCGTGCTGACCGATGCCGCCGGCACGGAAATCCCCTTCCAGTTCACACAGACCGGCGCAGGTTACTGGGGGCACAACTATACAAAGCTGCTTGTTTATGCCGATATACCCGCCTTCGGTTACAGCACCTATATAGTCAAACTGCGCGCCTACGACGCGGCGAACGCCTTCGCTTCCCCGTCCGATGCCCGTCAGGACCATATCTCCGACGATCCGTTAATTCTGGAAAACGAATTCATCAAGGCGACCTTCGATCCGCTCACCATGGCGATGACCGGACTGGACGACAAGACCACCCGCACATCGCCGGTCACCCCCGAGCGCCCGTCGGCACTCTTCCGCTTTATAAAAGAGAACCCCCGTTTCGGCATGACCTCCTGGCGTGTGGGACCATATATGCATGTCGCCGACCTCAACTCGGCCGATTTCAATGTCCGCGTACAGGATTACCGCCACGAACCGCTGCGCAGCTTCCTGCGTTATGAGATAGCCTTTGCCTCATCGAAGCTCAATGTGCTGGCCATCCTCAAAAAGGGCTCTAAAATCGTCGAGTTCGATGTCACGGTCGACTGGCATGAGGTCGGCAGACCGGGCAACTTTATACCGCAGCTTAACTTTTATATGCCGGTGGGCTATGCCTCGATGGGATATAAATACGATATTCCCTTCGGCACCATTGTCCGCGGCGATACAGCCCACGACGTTCCCGGCAACAGCTTTATGCAGATAATGAGCGGGAAGGAGAAATCGGTATTCATCGTCACCGATTCCAAATACGGCTTCCGCGGCAGCGACAACGCGGGGGCGGTCACCCTTATCCGCGGTTCATACGACCCCGACCCGTATCCCGAATACGGCAAGCATCACTTCAAACTCGGCGTGGGCATCTGCTGCGACGCATGCCTCATGAAATACACCGGCGAATTCTGCCATCCCATAGCCTTCAATTCCGGCACAAAGCATAGCGGCGGTCTGCCCATGAGCGGCAGTCTGTTCTCCCTTGAGGGCAATAATGTAAAAACCAGCGCGGTCAAGAACGCCGAGGACGGCGGTCTGATTGTCCGCCTGAGCGAATACAACGGACAGGACGAAAAGGTGACCCTCAAACTCGCCTTTACCCCTGAGTCGGCATCCCTTGTGGATATTACCGAACGCCATACCGTCGGCGAATGCGCCGTTGACGGCAGCGAGGTTTCCTTTACCGTACCGGCTAATTCGATAGCCACGGTGCTCATTAAATAACCCAAACATCCAAATAAAACAGGGCTCATACCGTATGGTATGGGTCCTTTATTATACACCCCCCTGATTGACAGGTATTTTTAAGCGTGTTATAATTTATAAAAAAGAGGTGGC
>JAQVWU010000180.1 GCA_028709565.1 Eubacteriales bacterium | reverse complement strand
ACTGGTCATCATGCTGTACGGCAGCATATGCCTTCATATGTTCAATGTTATATCGGCGGGAATCGGGCTGCAGTTTGGGTTTATATAATGTTTCCCAGGCTGTACGGTCTTCCAGAAGCGTACCCATCGTAACGGGGATAGACGTCAGACCGGGTTTTGACATTTCAATGAGACCGTGTCCGTTTTGATAAATCACACTGCCGTCCGGTTTTTTTTCCAGTACTTTATGTTCAAAGCCCGGCAGCAGTTCCCCGTGCGTACCTATCTGTGCCGTCCAGCAAAAATCAAAGCCGAGTTTATCCGCAATTGAACGGTCAACAGCGTTGCCGTCACCATATCCATGTGCTTCTTCCCGGCTTATATGACCTTGTTCATGCCATTCTGCCAGCAATTCACTCCAATATCCGAAATGTACCACCGGCATATAATCGTAATTTTTGTAATGAAGAATTGCATTTACATTTTCACGTATAGTCATTTCAAGTCCTCTGTCTAGTAAAATAATTTTGGTATATCATACCGAGCCAAAACTCAAACCGTATACTGATTACGATTTTATTTACTATACCACAAAACTTAAAACTTGTCAATTTGTATTTATAATTAAATCCTGATAAAAGCCGAATAAAAGTCGAAAGATCGTTTGGAGTTAAGGCCAAACGATCTTTTAACAGTAAATTACCCGTTATTCAAGTTCATCATATATCGCAATTACTTTCTCAAGTTGCTTCAATTCTGCTTTTTCCTGTTTTTCATAGTAAGATGTAAAATTCTGCACTTTTGCGTCCAGCATATTGCTGAAAGCAAAGGCTAAATTCCAATTATCGTAAACATACGCAAAGTCAAAAACACGTGAATTATATATGATATCAAGCATTTCACCGGATTCTTCATCCCGCGTGAACTTGTTTGTTATGATTGTGTCATAATATATGGGTACGAGGTTGATAAATGAGTCGTAAGACAACGCTTCGATTACTATACCGACTTTTTCTGTATTGCTGACAGTCATCGGAACCGCCATAAGCGTTGCGTGCCCGTCAACATAATGCCCGTATTCCTGTTGAGCTTCGTCAAATTTGGGATACGGTATAATGCCGAAATCGGTATCCATGTTGCGAAGGTCGTTTATAACGCCGATCTGTGTGGTCATAAACAGGGCTTTATCAGCCGAGAAGAATTCATACGCAAAGGCGAGATGCCAATACGCGTAATGGAAGGTATCATCACTGAAACGCAAGTCGTATAAAAAATCATATATGGCGATTGTACGTTCGGAAAGCATATCAAGATACGGAACGTTGTTCTCATCTTTTGAAGTAATCTGCGAACCGCCTGCCCACAGATAATTCAACTGTCCGCTGCTTCCTCCGATGAAATAACCGAACTGGTCTGCCTCTGTCATCTTGCCGTCTCCGTCAAGGTCAGAAGCAACATTGCGTGTCATTTCTCTGAATGTGTCAAAAGTCCATTTGTTGTCGCCGACCAGATCATAGATATTAGCCAGCTGAAAGTTCTCATGTATCTTTTTATTGAACAGCATGCAGTGGGTATTGTCGTTGGATGATACACACATATCCGACAGTGACAGCAGCAATTTATCGCCGACCGAATAACCGAGGACCGCACCCGGAGACCAATATGGTTTGTCGGAATCAATATAAGGCAAACTGTTCCAGTTCAGATAATATCCGTTCATAGCTGATGTGGCGCCGTTAATCATATGCGTTAAAAGCAAATCATATTCATCAGAACCTGCTTTAACAGCCTTCTCCACTGCGCTGTTCGGAGCGTACTCGTTTGTCGTTTCGTTAAACGTAGTAATTTGAAATTGAACATTATATTTTTCCGCTATTTTCGCATTTCTCTGATAGGTAGCGTCATTCATTAAATCACCGTTCATCTCTTCGGCAAATAAATCACGGGTGTGAGCCGCATATGAATGAAAGGTATCATCACGGGACACCATGGAAAACACCGCGCCTTCAAAATCCATATCCGGCAAATCAGGTGCATAGTCTATTTCCGGCTCGGTAGTTTCAGCCGAATTATCGGAACCCAATGTATCGGCATTACCCGGTGTCTTCTTTTCCGCGCATGAATACGCAGACAAAGAGGACAGAAGTAAAACAAACACAAGTATAAAAGCCAAATATTTTTTCATTTTTATCCTTACCGCCCTTCCAATTCTGTTTTTTTGTATTGAATAATATTTTGCACGAATATTAGGATAACATAAAAAACAAATCATGTCAATATACATCACGCATCTTTATTACATCTTTATTACATCTTTATTACATCGGATACACAATACCATAAACATACAGTCCGGACATAACGTAAAATCTTGACATCTTTATTTTATTTACACATATTTCACATCAATGCGTTTCTCGTATGCTATAATTTCTATATAATTTTATTAAATATTTTATGAAGGTTTATAAAGGAAATTATTATGTCCAGAACAAAAAAATACGCATTTCTCGGCGTCGGCAATATGGCTTCCGCAATTATAGAAGGTATGAAAACCGATAATATATGCCTTTATGACTGCGATGAAAAAAAATACGATTCCTTTTCGGATAAACCATATGTAAAGGCCCGCTGCGCCGCCGACGCTGTTTCATATGCCGATTATGTAATTTTGGCGGTTAAACCTCAAAACATTAGAGAGCTGTTAAATGATATCAGAAACAGCGAAGTTATGTTGGACGGTAAAGTGTTTGTTTCGATCGCAGCCGCAGTTCCGATTGATTATATATGCAGTCAGCTTGGTTCTCAGGTTCCGGTTATACGAACAATACCAAACACTCCTCTGTTAATCGGAAGCGGAGTGACAGCGCTGTGCCGTAATGAACTGGTAGAAACACAGGCGTTTAATGACATCATGACCATGTTCTCGTCCCGCGGAATCGTATTTGAAATTCCGGAAAACAAAATGAACACGATTATAGCCGTGACATCAAGCTCCCCCGCATATGTATACTTATTTATTAAAGCCATCGCCGATGTCGCGGCGGCTTCCGGTATTGACAATCCCGATATATTAACAATTGTTGCGGATACGGTTATCGGAGCTGCCGAGATGATAAAGCATTCAATCCTGCCTCCGGACGAACTCATACGCGCCGTTACATCCTCAAAAGGTACTACCGAGAAGGCATTGAATGTCTTGAATGAATCCGGTTTTACCGAAATTATTGCCGAAGCTATGCGCGCCTGTACCGATCGCGCGGATGAAATAAGCGCCGAATTACACTAAAAATCTCACTAAAAATATACTAAGTTATATATTGTTATCTCTCCGAATATCATATAACATCTAATATATTTATATGATTCGGAGGCGTCACTTGAAAAAAGAGAGATGGTTTTTTTATATATTGTTTGCCATATGCATATTGGGTTTTGTGTTTGGTGTTTATTATGGCGAGGAAATCAGTATATATTATAAAAATCCCATAGTTGAATATGAAGTTGAATATGAAATAAAATTTGAACTGATAGCAGCCTTTTTACATTTTTATTACGAAGCCGCAAAAGTTCAAATATTAATTTTCATCAGCAGTTTTACTGTTTTTTCAGCCCCTGTCGGAATTTTTGCAATTCTATACGCCGCAATAACGCTCGGAGCATCGGCATATGTCATCAGTGAACTGCAGGTGTCGTCTGTTATATTAAATCTGTCGGTTTTATATACGTTTATGGGGGTAATATCGCTTTATCTTTATGTTGAAATGGCATACCGCGGATACGGTTATTCAAAAATCGCTCTGAGAAAAATAGCTCAGTCACAAAAAACAAGGTCATATTTATCGGGTATGCTGTTATTGTCATCTTTGATATTAGCCGCGGAAATTTGCAGATATTTTGTGATTATAAAATTAAATAATATTAAATAGTATATAGTATATAGTATATGGAAGTCAACGGAAGGGATGTTTCTAATGGCAGATAAAAAAAAACGCAGTATATTTAATTTTTACGATTCTCAAAAAGTAGGAAAAGGCGTTCCCAAAGAACCTCCGCCTACGCTTAATTTATCCTATTTTTTTAAATTACTCTATCGTAATATAACAAATTTGGGCAAAATCAATCTTTTATATGTTTTCGGCAATTTCCCTTTTCTGTTTGGCTTGTATGCTATGACAGGCAATTTAAATACAAACAGTTTTGCTCCGGCCTCCAATATGTTTGCTCCTTTTTACGGTGCCCTGCTGCATTCTGATGTTTATACCCCTGCAACCATGGCATTGTTCGGTGTGCACGGAGTTCAATCAACCGTTTCGCTGATGACCCCGCTTACCTATTTATTTTTTGGATTGACCGGACTTATTATATTTACTTTCGGTATGGTAAACACAGGGACAACCTATCTCATACGCAGTATTATCCGAAATGAACCGATATTTTTTTGGCATGATTTTTTTTACGCAATAAAACGAAATTTACGCCAGGCTATAATCATAGGTATATTGGACTGCAGCATAATATTGATTTTATGTTATAATATTTTACTGACATACTTTAACCTGGGTACTTTTGTTTTTAATATTGTATTTTACGCGAATCTTTTAATGTTGTTTGTATACTTTATAATGCGGTTTTATATATACCTGATGCTCATTACATTTGACTTGAAAATATTTAAAATTTTTAAAAATGCTTTTATTTTCTCAATTCTCGGAGGAAAACGCAATCTGCTTGCCGTGACCGGCATAGGTCTGGCTCTGTTTATGAATTATATGCTTTTAGGTATTTTTATGCCGCTGGGAATTTTGATGCCTTTTGCGATTTTATTTTCACTCGGAGCTTTTATGGGCGCGTATGCCGCATATCCAAAAATCAAGGAAATAATGATGGACCCGTATTATGAAGAAGTTGATATAAACGAAACCGAGGAAAAACCGGTTTTTCGCGATATGGCTTAAACCACAAGCGGATTAAAGAAAGGTAATTATTAATTATGAAAGCTGTGTTTATGTCTTCAAATCCATCTTCGCTGAATGCTGTTTATACTGCACCCATAAGAGATAAACTGTATAAACACGCGGAATTTTTAGAACCGATGAATTCATTTAAGCGTGAGGATATAGAAAAACGTACCGATGATTTAAAGACCGTGGATTTTATTTTTTCGACCTGGGGAATGCCGCGTTTCGAGGGTTCTTTTATTGCCGAATATATGCCGAATTTAAAAGTATTGTTTTACGGAGCCGGTTCCGTCCAGGGTTTTGCCCGTGAGTTTCTTGAAGAGAACCGTATTGTGGTCAGTGCCTGGGGTGCCAATGCCGTTCCTGTAGCGGAATTTACCGTTTCGCAAATTATGCTGGCTACAAAAGGTTTTTTTCAAAGGTTCAAACACACATCAACCGATAAATGGGACAACCGAAAAAATACCGGTTATTTCCCGGGAAACTACAATACGAAAGTCGGTATTATCGGCGCAGGTATGGTAGGCCGCGCCGTAATTAAACTGTTGAATAATCATATGATTGATATTTATGTATATGACCCTTTCCTCCCGGACGATGCCGCGTCTGCTCTCGGTGTAAAAAAACAGTCTTTGGAATATATATTTGCCGAATGTTTTGTGATTTCCAATCACCTGGCTAACAATGAACAGACCAAAGGTATGCTTGACGGCAAACTTTTTTCATTGATGCAGGAGAACGCCGCATTTATTAACACCGGCCGGGGTGCGCAGGTGGTGGAAAAGGATCTGGCACATGCCATGCGTGAAAAACCCAACCGTATCGCTTTGCTTGATGTGACAGACCCTGAACCCCCGCAGGATGGCAGCGACTTGTATAAACTCGGAAACGTATTCCTGTCACCGCATATAGCCGGAGGAATCGGAGACGAAGTACAGCGAATGGGCGAATATATGTATAATGAATTTTGCGCTTACCTGGACGGTCGTCCTTTGTCATATACGGTAAGCCTGGACATGCTGGCTACAATGGCATAAAGGTGTTAGCGTGAAAGACAAAAAATTAATGAGCGGCATGGTTTCGGTCACATTCAGAAACTACAGCGTAGATGAAGTGATTAAAACGGTTGTAAAAGCCGGACTTGACGGTATAGAGTGGGGCGGAGATATACATGTCCCTCACGGTGATATAAAAAAAGCCGCGTATACCGCCGCGGCGTGTTCAGAGGCGGGTCTGAAAGTTTTTTCGTATGGCAGCTATTACCGTGCCGGACAGGAACAAGATTTTATACCCGTCATTGAAACGGCTGCGGCGCTCGGGGCGCCGAATATCCGTATATGGGCCGGGGTAAAAGGCAGCGTCGAGTCGGTCGGTGATTATGCGGCTATAACGGAGGAGGTTATAACCTGCGCAGACCGTGCTTCCGAATACGGTATGACAGTTTCATTTGAATATCATGG
>JAQVWU010000179.1 GCA_028709565.1 Eubacteriales bacterium | reverse complement strand
CACAAGGTCATATTTACCGGCGTGAAATTTCGCCCGCGCCTCGGCTATTGTAGCGGCGGATTCGGTTTCAATTTCGTTTGATGCCAGAGAACGGCACAGCCCCGCGCGCAGCGCGCGGTCGTCCTCGACTATCAGAAGTTTTTTCAATGGTATCACCCCACATGACATTATATCAATTATATCATATGGCATTTGCATTTACAATTCAAGCAATAATTTAAGCATTAACGGGAAAATGCAATATTATTATACGTTTATATAATCGCCTTTGACATGGAACACGCCGTTTGTCAATGGCTTTTCGTCATCCGGCTTTTCAAGAACACCTCTTGAAATGAGTTCATCGCTGACATAACCGATTATACTGTGAATAAAGCAGGAAATCCATTGATTGATCTGACCGTCCAGCCGTTTGGGAACGAAGCTTACAAAACTCTTTTTTATACTCAATATCAGTTCGGTGAGTATGGCGGCGAACTTTTCGTCTTCGGCGCTGAACAATCCCGCAAAGGCGGCAAATTGTTCTCGGGTGAAGCAGGCAAAATTGAGTACATATCTTGTGTCGGATTTTACAATCAGATTCAGCTGCAGAAGTCTTACAAGGTCATCGTTGGTTAAAATTCCGTCGGTTATTACGCCATATGCGCACCTTTCAACGATTTTATTGGCATAAAGCCACATTGTGCCGTTTTGATAGATATTGTCATTCATATATTTTCTTATATTAAACAAGTAAATACAGTCTGACTGATCACCGGCAACATTGCAGCCGGACATATACCCGCTTCCGCTGTCGCTTTCATCCGTTGATTCCTCAACGATAAACCAGCCGTATCCGCCGTCCCTGCGGGGAGGGTACGGACCGTTTGTGAGGGATGGTATATTATTTTTTATATTTCTGACCTGCTTCGCAGCGAAAGAGGGAGCGCGATGTATCCAAGCCGTTTTATTCCGAAATCGTGACCCCAAAAACCGGCGGATTCAACGGCATTTTTGCAATCGGCAAACAGTTTTTCGTAATAATCGGCTATAGCACTGATTATGGGCAAAAACTGTTTTTCCATTTGTGCTTTGTCTTTCAGCCGCAGGACTATAAAATCAGCGGCGTATTTATTTCCGGTTTATTTGATTGCATCGCCGTAAATCAGATGCGGCAGCGCGTCCTCAATATACATCGTCGGAAGCCCCGTTTTGAGACTTATCTCTTCGATACCCAGCGGTTTTTCATAAGCCGCTTCGCAGATTGCGCGGGCAACCTGATTCGACAAATATGCCCCCGGGTCCATCGAACCGTTGCAGGATGATGTCTGCCAATTGACGCGTTTATAGATCTTATTCGTTTTATCCATTTTGCCTTCCCCCGTTGTGTCGGTTTTAATTCTGTTTCTGATCTTTTCACGGCTTACGTTGAGCCGCCATTTAATCGTAGTCTCGGGCAGCGCGTATCGTTCGGCAAGCGTTTTATAGGACATGCCGCCGATATAGTGATCCACCAAAATGTTTTTATACTCGGACGCGAGGGTGTGAAGACAGCGAAAAACCGATTCATATGCGTTGTCAAACAAATTCTCATCGACGGTGTCATAATCGCCGATAAGGTCGGGGATGAATGCGCCGGATATTTCGGCTTTGTTCTTCCGCGCCGCGCAAAACCGGGCGTAACGATTGTGCGCGACCCGCCACACCCACGCGTCCGCCGATGTGATGTCATATCTGCGAATCCCGTCCAACACATGAAGCATGATTTCGCCCGCAAGATCCTCGGCGTCGGCGCGGTTATTTACACGCTTCAAACAAAAATGAAAAATAGGTTCTACATAATGAAGAATGATGTTTTGATCTTTCACAGATGCCTCCTGAATCTAAAACAATTAATGATGATCACACACTTACAGTGCCGGAAAAACAAAAAAGTTAGGTTATTTTAATAATTTTTATAGCTTTGTATTAATATATTAAATAAACAGTATTTAATATAACGGAGGCTGTATATGTCAATCAGGGAATATAACCGCTCCCGCGCGGTCGATTACGCGCAAAAATGGGCGCTCTCGCGCAATCCGGCCTATCTGAATTTTAAGGGTCTGGGCGGAGACTGTACCAACTTTATTTCACAGTGTGTTTATGCGGGAAGCGGACAAATGAACTATACGCCGACATTCGGCTGGTATTACATAAGCAGCGGCAACCGTGCGCCCGCCTGGACGGGGGTTGCTTATTTCTTTAATTTTATGACATCAAACAAGGGCGTGGGTCCCTTTGCCGCCGAGGTTCAGGCTTCCGATGTGCAAATGGGAGATATCATACAACTCGGACGGGGTGACGGCGTGTTCTATCACACACTGATAATAACCGGTTACACCAGGTGGACACCGCTGGTGTCCACCCACACGGACGACTCCCTTGACCGCGGGCTGGACACCTATAATTATCAGCGCATACGTTACCTGCACATACTCGGTGTGCGATATTAATCAGGCAACAGAAAGACCGTCCATATTAACGAGACGGTCTTTGCGCTTTGTCTGGGTAAAATTTAACGTATTGTTTTATTTCATGAGCGCGGTTATGGTTTTGTCAAGCTCTGTCCGGATTTTGGTTTCGGCGGAGGCATAAGCTGAGGCGAAACCGGTATTGTTGCCGGAGGCTAAATTGGCAAACATGCCGTTTATATTGCCCCAATTGTAAAATGAACCGAGGTCATAGATGCGGTTGGCGAAAATCAGTTCCACCATTTCGACCGAATCCTCGTCGCGCAGGGTTTTGTTTAGAACGGTGGTGTCTATATAGGCCGGCCGGACGAGCTGCTGCGAATAATAGGCGGCAGCGTCGATCACATGTGAGGTCATTTCGGGGCTGCCGTTGGTAACGGGAACCACTACAAAGGTTGCCCACCAGTCGCTGACGGGGCAATAGTAGTTCTCCTGAGCCGCGTCATATTTGGGAGGAGGGAGCACGCCGAAATCGGCGTTCATGTTGCGCAGGTTAAGGGCAACGAGCATCTGGTTATTATAGAAAAGCGCGCGGTTGTCAATAAACATGGGCAGCATAAGATCGGTGAAGGTATTGTCGTATCCGGTATAATTTCCGGCTAATATATTGGTGGCTTTATCGTTGAGAAAGGGCACGCACAGTTCGACAAGCCTTGACGTGCGTTCGGTATTGACGGTAATCTGAGGGATTCCTTCCGAATCCTTTTGGGTCAGACGGACTCCGCCGGAACGCACCATATATACCAGCGACGCCGACTCAAACAGCATACCGAAACTGTCGTCAATGTCGGTTTTGCCGTTGCCGTTTAGGTCCTTTGCGACCTTGCGGCTCATCTCAAAGGCAGCATCTAGGGTCCAGCTGCCGCTGCGGACTTTATCATAAGGGTCCCCGAGCGCGTATTCCTCCGTAAGATTCTTATTGAAGAAATAGGTGATGGGCGCGTATGCTGAATATAAACTTATATCTCCGGTGACGGCATAGAGGGTGCCGAACAGCTCCAGCTCACCGACCGAATTTTGGTCCCAATAGCTGCGTGAAAAGTCCACATCCAGGCTATACAGGTCGGTTAGCATATCGGTACCGAGCAGAGAGGGCAGATTTGAGACGTTGATGAGCGCGTAGTCGATAACATCATCAGCGGCGAGCACAGTTTTTTTGAAGTCGTTGGCGGCATTGGCGAAGCTGCTCAGCGAATAGACGGTAAGCTCAACCTCCAGCGTTTCTTCAACCGTCCGGTTGCGCAGATAGATCGCGTCGTTTAGCGGATCCCCGTTCTGTTCGGCCGCAAAAGCCTCGCAATAGCTTGTTGCCACCCATTTGCCCGGCGTGCCGCTTGAGACATAATCCACGGCGGCGACAACAAATTCGGCGCCGTCGTATTTTTTTCCGGGGGTTGAATATTCGGGAGGTGCGGTATCGACAGCGACGGTTTCTTCGGTCTCGATGATGCCCGAAGTTTCTTTTTCGATGTTATCCGAACAGGATAAAAACAGAGTCATTAAAAGCGCGGAAATAAATACGGCCGTTAGTTTTTTCATTTGAATCTTAACTCCTTTGGTTAATACCCCTGCCTGGTTCCAAAATTATGTTATTAACTGTATTATAATTCATATTTCTGTATTTGGCAATAGTTTCCGATGTGAAAAGCTGTTTTTTTGAACGCGGTGTAAATATAATCGGCATGATAAGAAATAATAATTAACGGAAGTATAAATTAAAATGGCAGGTGCAATTATGGAATCTGTTTGGAGCAGGGACACGCAAATACCGTCCCGTGAGACGCTGCATGGCAATATAAGCGCGGATATCGCTATAATCGGCGCGGGTATGGCGGGGGTGCTGATAGCCTACAGCTTAAAGAAAATAGGATATAACCCGATAATTTTGGAAGCTTCCCGCATAGGCAGCGGTCAGACAAAAAACACAACCGCAAAAATAACATCACAGCATAACCTGATATACCATAAGCTGATTGCGCAATTCGGCAAGGAACAGGCGCGGCAGTATGCCGAAGCCAATCAAAGGGCGGTCACGGAATACCGGAATATTATCAGCCGGGAAAATATCGACTGCCGGCTGGAAACCAGGTCCGCCTTTTTATATTCGAAGAAAAACAGCGAACCGTTAATAGAAGAAACCGAAGCCGCGCAAAGTTTGGGCATCCCCGCTGACTTTACAACGACAACCGCTTTGCCCTTTGAGGTTGCCGGCGCCGTGGTGTTTCGTGATCAGGCGCAGTTCCATCCGCTGAAATTCCTCGAGGCGATTTCCAAGCCGATAGAGATATATGAGAACACACGCGTAAAAACAGTTGAAGAAAATAAAATAATCACCGATAACGGAACGATAACGGCTTCGCATATCGTTTTTGCCGCCCATTATCCCTTTATAAATGTACCCGGTTATTATTTTCTGCGTATGCATCAGGAACGGTCGTATGTTATCGCCCTTGAAAAGACCGCGCGCCTTGACGGGATGTATCTCGGCATCGGGAGCGGAGGGCTGTCGTTCCGCGATAACGGCAGCAGTCTGTTGCTGGGCGGAGGGGGACACAGAACGGGAGAGAACAGCGACGGCGGCATATATAATTTATTGCGGCAAAAGGCAAAGGAATATTATCCGGACAGCGTTGAGACGGCATGCTGGTCGGCGCAGGACTGCATGACCGTCGACGGCGTGCCATATATAGGCAGGTATTCATCGGCCACCCCCGGCTGGTATGTCGCCACCGGCTTTCAGAAATGGGGTATGACATCGTCAATGGTGTCGGCGATGATAATATCGGACCTTATCACCCGCGGAAAGAGCGAATATGAAGAGGTCTTTTCCCCAAACAGATTCAAACCCTCCGCGTCGCTCAATGTGCTCTTTGAAGAGGGTAAACAGGCGGTAAAGGGACAGGTAAAGATGTATTTTTATGTGCCTAAGGAGCATATAAGTCATATCGAAAACGGACACGGGGGCATTATCGATTACAACGAAAAAAAGATCGGCGTATATAAAGACGACACGGGACACCCGCATTTTATCGAAGTCAAGTGCCCCCACCTGGGCTGTCAGCTGGAATGGAATCCGGATGAAAAAAGCTGGGATTGCCCCTGCCACGGCTCACGGTTCGACTATAAAGGGAATTTACTAGACAACCCGGCCCAATCTCCGTTATTGGGCGGATACAAAATTAAAAATGAAGATTAAAATAAAACAAACAGAGAGGATATATACAATATAAAATATGAAAGAAGATACTGTTTTTCTTTTGAGGGAATGCAACGCAGGGTGTAAATCGGCTACAAACAGCATGGAACAGGTTCAGCCTTTTATTGCCAACGATAAGCTTAAATCTGTTATTGACGCATACAATGATAAGCATATTAAAATCGGTGACGAATGTCACCAAATGTTAAATGAATATAATGAGGGGGAAAAGGACCCGCCTGCTATGGCAAAAGCTTATTCATGGATAAGTACGGAAGTGAAACTGATGATGAATGACGATACCCGTAAAATTGCCGATATTATGATTGACGGCTGTAATATGGGGATTAAATCGGTCAGTAAATATCTCAATAAATACAAAGCGGCTTCAGAGAAAAGTGTGAGTCTGGCAAAAGAATTGGTCAGGACGGAACAGAATTTCATGAGCGTGCTGCTTGAATATTTATAAATGATATTATACCAGAAAAAGAGCGTTCCTGCGGGGCGCTTTTTTTAATGTGCGCCCAGCATGGGCGCAATCTAGTGGGTGAAAGTCCCTAGTCCGCCCTAGTAGTGGGAAGGACATAGCCGAACACCAAGGGTGTCCATCGTGAGATGGAATCTGAAGGAAGGTGTAGGCAAATCTCTGGTCTGACGAACAGAAATCACATCAGGCTGTAAGCAAGGATAAGACTGCATTACAAGTCGAAGTCCAATAGCTACTCGGAATT
>JAQVWU010000178.1 GCA_028709565.1 Eubacteriales bacterium | reverse complement strand
GAGTATTGCCGAATCCGCTTGTTCCGCCATTGGCTCCATTCAATCCGCCATCGGTTATTCCATCGTTATTTCGACCGTTTATTCTGCCGTTTTGGTCGTTTAGTCCGTTCCGGTTATTGGTTCCGTTATTTCGGTCGTTTAATCCGTTGTTCCGGTCATTGGTTACGTTATTCCGGTCATTGGTTCTGTTATTCCGGTCGTTGGTTCCGTTGTTTCTGTCATTGGTTCCGTTGTTCCGGTTATTGGTTCCGTTGTTCCGGTCGTTGGTTCCGTTATTTCTGTCGTTTATGGTTCCGCTATTTCGGTCGTTTAGTCCGCCTTTACGGCTCGTAGTTCCGTCTCTTAAATCTCCGTCGGTTCTATAATTTCCGGTTATTCTGCCTGCATTGCCGGTTATATTCGTGTTGCCTCTGTCATTCCGGTTAGCACATGACGGCAGATAAGACAACACTAAGACAAAAACTATTATTAAACATATTTTTTTCAATTTTATTCCCCCATATTTATAATAAATATTATAATAAAATAAATGTTTTCTCGTTACGGAGTTATTTTATCCGAGGCAAATGAAATTATACGTTTATAAACGCCGGAATTATTTTAAAAACTATTAAAAAAATGTTTTATTTCGGCGCTAAATCACGGTAGTATTGTTTTTTTAACAATTCTACACCATAATCCCGGGACGTGCCTTTAATACGTTCTATATATTTTTCCAATTGACCGCGGCAGTGTTCCGGCCCCCCCTGACGCATAACGGTCCACATCGGGTCGGTATCATATAAAGATTTTGTCATCATCTCGTTTTCCCAGTCCAGTATTATTTTTGCTCCGGTTGAACATAATTCAGGTTCACTTTCCGCAATATTTAATAATTCATGCGGGTCTTCTGTAACATTGAATAACATTTCTTTCGGCATCAGATGGTAACCGCCATGAATGGTACGTATATATATATAATCACTGAAACGTGCACTGCGTTGGCAAACATGAGCACATTGTGTCAATACAACGTTGGGCTGTGAACAATCCGCTCCTTTGGTTATAGTATCCGCATAACTTAATCCGTCATATTCATATTTGCCGACATTATAACCTCCGAGAAGCTCGCGTATAGTCGGGTATAAATCAACATTGGAATGAAAACCCGAATCAACATGTCCTGATACACCGTTTTTCCATTTGATAATCATAGGTATGTGGCAGGTTGCTTCGTCTGCCGTACCGTGTTCTGCGTATATTCCCAGTTCACCCATGTTTTCGCCGTGGTCCGAGGTGATAATAATGGATGTATCATCGTAAATGCCAATGGAACGCAATTTGTCTAATATCATACCTACATTATCATCTGTATACTTTATACCGCAGTCATAATTATCTATAAAATTTTTTACATCACCACGGTTTTCCAGCTTGCCGGGATGACGAGGGTATAAATCGGAGGACTTGTCTGTCCACATGCCGATCTCATTCGCTCCGTGAGGGCCTACATGCAGCAGGTGTTCTTCAAATATATCGTCAATAATCCAATCGTCGCCGAGCGGTTGGTCATGAAAAGGATTGCCAAAATCAGCAGGGGTACGGTAGGGGGTATGAGGATCCCAGTAATGCACGTGTAATATCCAGTTGTCCTCTGTTCCATTCCGATCCAGCCAGTCAAGCGCTGCAGGCGTTACCTCGGCAGCTATTTCGTTGCCGCGTCCACCGACATTATATATCTCTTTGAATCCGGCATTGAACCACCATGCCGAGTGGCGTTCGGCAAATGTAGAAATGGATGCAGTATGATAACCCGCATGACGGAACTGCATAAACAGACTGTTTTCACTGTATAAATCGGTAAAACCCCGCGACACTCCCTGCGGTCTTAAATCAGCAGCTGTACCGCCGTGCCCTACGATACCGGTCCGTATGCCGAACTGACCTGTTATTAATGACGCACGCGAAGGCAGGCATGGGGCATTGGGACAATAATAATTGTCAAAACGTATGCCTTCCGAAGCCACCGAGTCTATATTCGGCGAGGTATTTCGTTTATAACCGTAACAACCCAGATGATCGGGACGCAGTGTGTCAATGTCAAAAAATATAACTCTCATTTCAGCCTTCCTGTAAATTTAAATTTTGATTATCAGTTGAATACTCATTGAATTAATAATACACTGTACATTTATTATAACTTAAGTAAAGCCTAAGTTCAAGACTGTTATGTCATTATGTTATTAAAATCTTGACAACCATAAGTACTTCTGATATAATTACCATAATTAAAACAAGCAGCTATTGACAGATGCATTTTTTATGCCATAAAGAGCAGATTAGGGGAGATTAAATGATACAGAAACCGCGCGGAACAATTGATATTTTACCGGATGAATCGCCTGTTTGGCGATTTATTGAAGATACCGCACGCAAAGTCGCATCAAATTATGGATACGGAGAAATACGTTTTCCTACGTTTGAAGCAACCGAACTCTTTATGAGAGGTGTTGGAAATGACACGGATGTAGTGCAAAAGGAGATGTATACCTTCTATGACCGGGATAACCGCAGTCTGACTCTGAGGCCAGAGGGAACTGCCTGCGTTGCACGCAGCGTTATAGAAAACAGTCTGTATGCCGATTCAATGCCCTTGAGATTATACTATTTATCCAGTTGTTTCCGTTATGAAAAGCCTCAAGCCGGCAGAAGCCGTGAATTTTATCAATTTGGCGCTGAACTGTTCGGCGCTGCTACAGCGGTTGCGGACGCGGAAATTATTTCGCTGGCAGACGCTATAATACGAAATATCGGAATAAAGAGTGTTTCTCTACACATAAATACTTTGGGTTGTTCAGATTGCCGACCGCGATACCATTCCAGGTTGAAAGAATATTATAAGTTAAACATCTCAAATCTTTGTGAGACATGCCGCGACCGGCTTGAAACCAATCCGCTGCGTATACTGGATTGTAAAAATAACGATTGTGTAAAACTAAGGGAAGGTGTTCCGAAAACAATTGATTTTCTCTGCGATGACTGCGGTGAGCATTTTGAGATATTAAAAAGAACCCTGACAAAAATAGGTATAGATTATAGGATTAATACAAATATCGTTCGAGGTCTGGATTATTATACACGTACGGTATTCGAATTTATCTCCGATGATATCGGCGCCCAGGGTACGCTCTGCGGCGGTGGTCGTTATGACGGTCTAATCGAAGCTATAGGAGGACCTTCCACAACCGGTATCGGATTTGCCATGGGGATAACACGTTTAATATTAGCGTTAAAAAGCAGTGATAACAACATTAAAAGTAAATATAATGAAAATCCTTTATTGTATATCGCTTCGCTGGGTGAAACCGCGTCCGTTCATGCCGTTTCTCTTGCCGAAAAACTGAGAGCCGGTGGTATATTTGCGGAATGTGATATTATCGGACGTTCATTAAAAGCACAAATGAAATATGCGGATAAAAAGGGTGCCGCATTTACTCTGATTCTCGGCGACAATGAAATAGAAAGCGGTAAAGCTCAATTAAAAAATATGAGAGACGGTTCTCAGACACCTGTAGATATTAATGATACTGATATACTACGGAGATTACTCGGTTATGATAAATAAAAATAATTTTGCGGGGGGATTTATAAATGGATGGACTGATGACTGGAAATTACAAAAGAACCAGGTATTGCGGTGAATTTACTGCAAAAGATATCGGAAGCTATGTTTGTGTCATGGGATGGACTCAACGCCAGCGCGATTTGGGCAGTCTCATTTTCATTGATTTGAGGGATCGTTCGGGCATTATACAACTTGCTTTTGATGAAAATACCGACGCCGTGATATTTAAAAAAGCCTTTGGCATCCGCGCTGAATATGTTTTATGCGCAAAGGGATTTGTCAGAGCTAGAGCTGAAGGCGCGGTCAACTTAAGCCGCGCGACCGGTGAAATAGAAATAGCTGTTGATGAATTGAATATACTGTCGGCAGCAGAAACACCGCCCTTTGAAATAACGGAAAACAGTGATGTGCGTATGGAGCTTCGTTTAAAACATCGGTATCTTGATCTTCGGAGACCGGATTTACAACGCAATATTATGGCGCGCAGTAAAATCACAAAATTAACGAGAGATTTCTTTGCCGATAACGGTTTTGTTGACATTGAAACTCCCAACCTCATTAAACCCACACCCGAAGGAGCGCGTGATTATCTGGTACCCAGCCGTATTCATCCGGGAAACTTTTATGCGCTGCCTCAATCCCCCCAAATTTATAAACAATTGTTAATGCTCGCCGGTTTTGATCGCTACATGCAAATAGCCAGATGCTATCGCGACGAAGACCTTCGTGCTGACCGACAGCCGGAATTTACCCAGATAGACCTGGAGATGTCCTTTGTTAATCAGGATGATATCTTTTATATCATTGAGCATTACCTAAAGTATTTATTCAAAGAGTTCAAAGATATAGATTTGGAAATCCCTCTGCTTCGTATCCCCTATCAGGAAGCTATGGAACGCTTCGGATCGGATAAGCCTGACCTAAGGTTCGGTTTTGAACTTGTAAATATTTCAGAAGCGGTGAAAAATTGCGGATTCAAAGTTTTCGCGGGAACCGTGGCATCCGGCGGCAGCGTGCGCGGCATAAATATAACTGATGGCGCCGACAAATTCTCCCGGAAAGAAATCGACGCGCTGACTGAATTTGTTAAAACATATAATGCCAAAGGTCTTGCATGGTATAAGAATTTAAACGGTGAAATATCTTCGTCATATGCCAAATTTTTGACAGATAAGGAAAACGAAACTGTTAATACGGCGCTGAATATCCGTGAAGGCGATATTGCTTTTATTGTTGCCGACAATGACAATGTTGTCTTCAACTCACTGGGGGCTTTAAGAAACAATATCGCAAAAAAGTTAAAACTTACAAATCCTTCAGAATACAAACTGCTTTGGGTTACTGATTTTCCATTGCTTGAATACAGTGAAGAAGACAAGCGTTATGTATCAAAACACCATCCTTTTACAATGCCGGTGGCTGAGGACATCCCATTTCTGGAAACAGATCCCGAAAAAGTACGGTCCATTGCTTACGATATCGTTATAAACGGAACAGAAGCGGGAGGCGGTTCAATCAGAATACACAAAGCTGAAATACAATCTAAAATATTCGATGTACTGGGTTTGACAAAACAAGAAGCTAACGATAAGTTCGGCTTCTTGTTGGAAGCGTTTAAATACGGAACGCCTCCGCACGGCGGATTTGCATTTGGTCTTGACCGATTGACAGC
Organism: Eubacteriales bacterium; assembly: GCA_028709565.1. Classification (GTDB taxonomy): domain Bacteria; phylum Bacillota; class Clostridia; order Oscillospirales; family CAG-272; genus JAQVWU01. Next base: position 1,147 of record JAQVWU010000178.1, on the reverse strand, counting down.
TTTACTGTTAGGATTGGAAGATATTAGAGATGTAATTGCTTTTCCGAAGGTCCAAAACGCATCTGAACTTATGACAAAATCCCCGGCCCCGGCAGATAAAAAGTCGCTTGACGAGTTGGGTATTGCCGTTGTTAAAAAAGAAGAATCTATTTCATAAACAAAAAAAGAACGTATATTTCCGCGATATACGTTCTTTTTTTGTTTTTCTCGTTATAAATTCAAAAACTCCTGTCTGATGAACAGGTATAGCCGTACTTTATTTTAGTTTTTTGAATTTGGTTTTTTTATTTGTTTTCAATAAACGCTTTTGTTTGTTTTTATTATAACCGGATTTTGTATATTCGCTTTTGTTAGTCACAAGGCATTCCTTGCCGTTTCCTATCAGATCATTTCTGCCGGCAATGTGTAAAGCCCGGCGTATCAAATCCGCATTTTCCGGTCGATTCCACTGGAGAAGGGCACGCTGCATACGCTTGGCGTTGTAATCGGTCTCGGTATATACCTTTTTTCCGTCATATGGATTTATGCCGGTATAATACATGACCGTTGACGCTGTGCCGGGTGTCGGGTAAAAATCCTGTACCTGTTGCGGTTTATATTTGTTCTTCTTAAGATAAAGTGCGAGTTCAACGGCATCCGTCATTCGGCTGCCAGGGTGACCGGACATCAAATAGGGTATAAGGTATTGTTCTTTATTAAAAGAACCGGTGACTTCATAGAACAGTTCGCTGAAACGTTCATACAGCCCTATAGCGGGTTTTCCCATAAACATCAAAACATTTTCACAACAATGTTCGGGCGCGACTTTAAGCTGTCCGCTGACATGATCGCGTATCAGTTTACGGAAGAAGGTGTCATCTTTATCATAAAGCAGATAATCATAGCGTATGCCTGAACGAATGAAAACCTTTTTGACACCTTGGACCTGTTCAACAGCACTGAGTAACCGGGAATATTCACTGTGATCAGCTATCAGGTGTTTGCAAGGCGAGGGAGTAAGACATTTTCGGTCAGCACAGACACCGTGTTTCAACTGGCGACTGCAGGAAGGATAACGGAAATTAGCCGAAGGTCCGCCGATATCATGTATATAGACTTTGAATCCGGGTAATTTTGTTATTAACTCCGCCTCACGAACAACCGACTC
>JAQVWU010000177.1 GCA_028709565.1 Eubacteriales bacterium | reverse complement strand
CATGTTGTATGCGAGGAGTATGCGTCTTTGAGCGGGGCAGGTGATTACGCGGCCCTTCTCGACGGACTCGATGCGGCAATCCTGGACGGCAGTGTGGGTGACATCGTGGAACTGAGCGGCAGGGATGCCCTTGTTAAATACAGCGAAAAAAATCTGCTCACCGATTTATATACATTGATGAGCGACGATATCTTCGGCTGCATACGCGAAGCTTATGAGATTAACGGCAGACTGTATGGCATACCGCAGGAGTTCAGACTCACGACCTACGCGGCGAAAACGCAGAACCTGAATATTGCGAATATATGGAATACCGGTGCGTTCATTGAGCATGCCGCGTCACTGCCCGAAGGTCAGCGGATGCTTTTCAATATGTCAAGAGCTGCGGTATATAATATGCTGCGTGACAGCGCAATCAGCGAAAGTATTGATTTTGAAACCAACAGCTGTTCATTCACTGCCGGCGCTTTCGCGGAATTTATGGAATATCTGGCCGGCCTGCCCGAAACAGACAGCGAAGAGGCGGAATACGGGATGAATTATTATATCGACGACCGTGTTGCGCTGTATGAAGCGTATATAGGCGCCTATTCCGATTATGCGCGCATGAAGCATGTGTTCGGTGAGAATACCGAGGTAACATCAGTCGGTTATCCCTCGTCAACAGGCGGCGCGGCAAAGATGAATGCGGGCAAGCTTTACGCGATTACCGAATCAGGGACCGAAAAGGAAGGGGCGGTGTCCTTTCTGCGATACCTGCTCTCACCGGAAAGTGTTATAAACGAAAACCGGGGCATGCATGATATCCCGGCGGTTAAGACAACGCTGAAGGCGTGGAACGAAAGCGAAAGCAAAATGTATTATTATTTTTACACCGATAATATCAACAGTATGAGTGGTGACATAAAACCGATAACCGAAGAGGATGCGGGTTCACCCGGTGTGTGTGTGGCTGTCGATCAGGCATTGACAGATGAGGTATACGCCTATTTGGACAGCGTGCAAATCATTCCGGCGATTCCGCAAATTGTTGCGGATATTGTCGATGAGGAAATGTCCGCGTATCTTTCGTCGGATAATAAAACAGCGGAGGAAACGGCTAAAATAATTCAGAATCGCGTAAGCATCTATCTGAGCGAACAAGAGTAATCTGTTATAAAATAAAAAACCGCGGGAATTTTTAACCGCGGTTTTTAAATTGCAAATATTAATCGCTTACATACGGTAAGAGGGCTACCAGACGGGCTCTCTTGACTGCCGTGGTAAGCTGGCGCTGATGCTTGGCGCATGTGCCGGTAATCCTTCTTGGCAGGATCTTGGCGCGTTCGCTGATGCATTTGCGCAGACGCATCATATCTTTATAGTCGATATGTTCGACCTTATCCGTACAGAATGCGCAAACCTTTCTGCGTCTGCGGTTCATTCCCTGACGGTAGTTTCTCTGCTGAGAACCTCTCTCATTGTCCATCTTATGAACCTCCATGTTTAAATAGAAATCAATTGCCGTATCGAATCGGTACGTGTTATCGGTTGATTAAAACGGCAGGTCGTCGTCGCCCGTTAAATCCTCAAAGGTATCGGCTTGTCCGCCTGTTGAGGAATAGGAGGGCGGGTTGTAAGTGTCGGCAGTATCACGGGTAGGTTCCGCGGCTTGTCCGCCGTAGGACTGGCCGCTGTCCATTTTATCGACAAAGGAGACTTCGTCGGCTACAACCTCTACTACATAGCGTTTTTGCTGTTGCTGATCAACCCAGGTACGCTGTTGAAGGGAACCGACTATGCATATAGACTTGCCTTTTCTGAAGTATTTAGAAACAAATTCAGCCGTTGACCGCCAGGTGACGATATTAAAGAAATCGCTGTCGTATCTGCCCTCCGCGTTTTTATAACGGCGGGTAACACCTATACTGAAATTACATACCGAAATGCCGTTTGGGGTTTGCTTTAATTCCGGATCCGCTGTCAAATTGCCGATTAATACTACTTTATTTAAGCTTGCCATATCAATACTCCTTCCTGTTTTTTAACCGTTTGTCGTATTGTCGGGGGCTTCCGATTCGGGGGTTTGATCTGCCGTATCTGCTGCCGCTTTCTCTGCGGGAGTTTCTGCCGGAGCCTCTGCGGCGGTTTCTGCCGGAGCTTCCTCCGCGGGGGTTTCTGCCGGAGCTGCCTCTGCGGGGGTTTCTGCCGGAGCTTCCTCCGCGGGAGTTTCTGCCGGAGCTTCCTCTGCGGGAGTTTCTGCCGGAGCTGCCGGTGCTTTTACCGCGGGTTTTGTCTCTGCCGTTTCATCGTCGGAACCGACAATGACCTCATCCGGAGCGGGGATTGCCATAAGCTCACTCTTTGATTCCGTTTTTGTAGGATATGCTTTGATAATCATCGAGCGCATAATCCCTTCGGTAATATGATATACGCGGCTGAGTTCGGCGGGGAAATCCTGCGGGGCGTCAAAGGTTGCGAGAACATAATAACCCTCGTTTAAATCGTTTATGGGATACGCGAATCTGCGTTTGCCCCATTCGTTCAAACCGGTCAGTTTGCCCGATTCATTTATCATGCCGATAAATTTGTCAACCAGCGCCCGAACACCCTCTTCTCCGAGAGTAAGATCACAGATAAAGACGGTTTCATAAGATGAATGCTGTTTTGCCATTGTTTGTTACACCTCCCTATGGTCATGAAGACCGCGGACATTTGCTGTATTTATCCGCGGTAAGGAGTATACTGCGTTAGCAATACCTCAATTTAATAAATACGTGTTGTCGGCTTGAAAAAGTCAACCAAATAATTATAATATAAAAGCGGAATTATGTCAAGCGTAAATATGAATTTCCTGTAAATTTTGCAATAAACAGCGTAATATACGATTTTGCGCGGACGGCAAATTTAATATATAATCTGTTGACCGATGTACCGGTGTCTGCTATAATTATTTTATGAATAACAATAATAACAGTAATAATAACAACGAATGCAATATCAAACTTACAGCCGCGCTGTATACCCTCGGCTGCAAGGTAAATCAATATGAAAGCCGCGCGATGGCGGAGCGGCTGAAGCGCATGGGGGTTTCGGTCCGAAACGGCGGGGTATGCGATATATATATCATAAACAGCTGCGCGGTTACCGCCGAGAGCGAACGCAAAACCCGTCAGCTGATAAGGCGCTGCGCCGCCCTCAGCAAAGACGCGGTTGTTGCCGTCTGCGGCTGCTCCTCCCAGCTGCACCGTGAGCGGATTGCAGCCGTAGCGGGCGTGGATATAGTCTGCGGTTCGGCCGACAAGCATGCCGCTGCCGATAAAGCCCTGGAACTTGCCCTGCTGAGAAAACAGAATCGGCAGGGGGTCGTATCGGTTGACCGGACCTTTGACATCGGCAATGAATATGACCGCTCAATGGCGATTTCCGGATTTGACCGGGTCCGCGCCTATGTTAAAATAGAGGACGGCTGCAATGCGCGCTGCGCCTATTGTATAATCCCCCGGGTACGCGGACCCGTCCGTTCCCGGCCGCCGTCGGACATAACCGGGGAAATCGAAAGGCTTGCCGCGTCGGGCTGCAGGGAGATTGTGCTCACCGGTATCGAAACGTCGGCATATTCATACGGGTCGACCGGTTTGATCGGACTGCTTGAGGCTGTCGACAAAATCAAAGGCATCGAACGTATCCGGCTCGGTTCCATGGACCCGGCGTTTTTAACGGCCGCCTTTGCCAAAGGAATCGCGGGGCTGGAACACTTTATGCCGCATCTGCATGTTTCGCTCCAGAGCGGCAGCAACCGTATACTCAGGGCGATGCGCAGGAAATACAACGCCGAAACGGCTCTGCGCAATCTTGAAAACATCAGGGCGCTCATACCCGGTATGCAATTTTCCGCCGATATCATTGTGGGTTTCCCCGGTGAAACGGAGGAGGATTTCAGCGAAACGCTGCGTTTTGCCCAGCGTACGGGCTTTCTGCATATCCATATATTCACATACTCCAGGCGACCCGGAACCGAAGCCGCCGAAATGCCTGACCAAACAGACGAAGCGCTCAAAAACGAACGCGCCGCTGTGCTTGCCGCCCTTCAGGCGGATATCAAATCGGCGATACTCGACAGCACGGTGAAAGCCGGAAAGCCGGCGCGCGTGCTCTTCGAGTCATACAAAGACAAATCGGCCTTCGGACACGCCGAAGATTTTACCGAATACGCCGTCGCCGGCGAGGGCAATTTACAGGGTGACATCCGCACGGTCATGCCCCTGTCCCGCGACGGCGGCAGAATAACGTGCAGGATTTCGATTTGACAGCGGACAGATAAACTCAGCCGTTCTGCGCGTATTTTTCCAGTGTGTTGTCGATATCGGTGTATGCCCTTTGTTCTTTTTTTGCAAGCAGAGAACCGAGATCGCTGTTGTTTTTCTTCACCGCGGCGATGATGTCGTCCGACAGCCCGCCCCAGTTATAAATCCTGTCAAGGGGATATGATCTTGACGCGAATATAATATCGAGCATCGCCGCCGATTCCGTATCTCTCGAGCGTTTTCGCTGAAGGGTGATTTCGTAATAGGCGTTTTTCAGCGAGTCGGACGATTCGGCGGCCATAGCCTCAAGGACAAGAGAAACCATGTCTGCCGATTTTGTACATACGGGCACGCAAACGGCTATGGCGTCGGCCATGACGGGGGCGATATAGTCAGTCTGGTTTTCATCGTATTTCGGTATGGGTATTATACCGAAATCGCTCTCAACCTCGTAAAACATATCCATATAGTCCAGCACACCGATCATAAACAGGCACTGGTTGCCCTGCATGGCCTCTATCCACTCATGGGAAAAGCTGCCGGACGGTATATTGAATTTAGCGGAATCCTCCATGTTGAGCGTTATGTTGTCTTCATTCATTGTACGGTTGATAAAGGTATAGACCTTGTTGAAACGGTCCGAATTGATATTAATTTCAATTGTTTCAATTGAATCTGATGAATCTGACGAATCGTCATATTTTTTAACATATACGGGCGAATCGGCTGCCGACAGAAGGGCAGGTATGGCGTAATTGGCGCACTGGATGCCAAACCGGTCGCCCCACAGATATTTGCCGTCGCCGTCAATGTCGGTTACGACAGCGCGGGACATTTCCTCCATTTTAGCGAAGGTCCACCTGCCGTTCTCGGTCAGACCGTAGACATCCTCGAGATTGTAATCGTTCAGATTATTTTTATTGAATAATATTATATGCGTGGCGTCGTTGGCGTAAAGATGGATATCACCCGTAAGGAAGAAGTATTTGCCGCCGATGGACAGGTCTTTGATTATGTTGCTGTCCCACCAGGGCATTTCGGCATTTATATATTCCAGCTTTGATCCATCCAGCAGATAGCCTGACTGGGCCGCGCCGATACCGGCATTCAGCCGCGGCAGATACACGTCAAAGGCGTCGTCGGAAGCCTGAACGAGGGTGGAGATTTTATTAGCGATGGATGTAAAATGCTCCTGTGTGCTGTTTAAGACAACCGAATAACGCTCCTCAACGCGTCTGTTGCGGGCGTATATCTCGTCGTTTATCGGTTCTCCCGAGATTTCCTCCGCGTCAATCATTTCATGGCCCCACAGCGTTTCCGAAGCGACAAGAAAATTAACCTCCGCGCCGTCATAATTCTCATCGGGCAGCGAGGACAGATAATCGGCGATTAACTCGGTATTGCTCTTTGATTCCTGCATATCGGCAACGGTTGTTCCGTCGGTTTCGCCGTCTGCGCTTTCAGGCGCGGAGCAGGCAAACAGGGAAGCGATAAAGGCGATTATCAACAGCGACGATATAAGTTTTATATTGTTCATATATTTCATACGATAGTCCTCACGGTACGATTTTATTTTATTTCGAAAGGGATTGAAATGCGAAAAACAAACGAAGATCGATTAAACGGGAAGAACATATTGTATCAGCTGGCGTCACAGACGATGTCCCAGATGATGTCCTACGTTATCGAAACGGATGACGGTAAAACAATAGTCATTGACGGCGGATTGCGCGCCGACTGCGATTATTTGCTGGACTATATCGGCGGCACAATCGACGCGTGGATACTCACGCACCCCCACTCCGATCATATCGACGCCTTTATGGAAGCGGTGGTAAAACACCCCGGCGCGCTGGAGGGGACAGACATATATTACAATTTCCCGCCCGCGTCATATATAAAACGATATGAACCGGAATCTTATCACACGATTGAAGAGTTCAACCGTCTGCTGCCGGCATTTGCCGGGCGCTCGTTTATCATGCGCGCGGGCGATACATACCGCGTCGGCAGCCTCAGCTGGGAGGTTTTTTGGGAAGCCGATACATCGATAACGGTTAACGTAATAAATAACGCATCGTCGGTGCTCAAAATGCTGCTCGGCGGAAAGAGTATTCTGATCACCGGCGACCTGGGCATTGAGGCGGGTGACAAGGTCCTGGCAC
>JAQVWU010000176.1 GCA_028709565.1 Eubacteriales bacterium | reverse complement strand
TCCCACAATGATAAACTACTGCTCTATTATCTCTTTAACTCTTTAACTCTTTAACTCTATAAGGCATAAACTCTTATATCACATTGAACACGTAAAAATTGGACCAAATGATTGACAACCACAGAATCTGATGCAAGAATATTAGAATAACCACTTGACAAAATCGCCGATACCGTTTATAATATTGAAGGTCGGCTTACAACAGATAAAAAATTGTGTATGCTGCTATGGCTCAGTCGGTAGAGCACATCCTTGGTAAGGATGAGGTCATCAGTTCGATTCTGATTAGCAGCTCCAGAAGAATAAAGTGCGATTTTCGGTACATAACGACAGTCGCATTTTTTTATGCCCTGGCGCAGACTAAAAACGCATATCTTAATATAGCCGCGGACACAATACTGTTATAATACCGTGGTTTGCATGTATGGTTTCTGCAATTATGTAAATATATGATGCCCCGATATATATGTTATAAAAATGTTAATGTTGTGTAAATTAACGTCAATATGCTTGATTTTTCAAAGGAAACTTTGTACAATAATGATGTTGATTAGCACTCAACACCTTCGAGTGCTAAAAATACAGAAAATAAACTCAATTAATTACAGGAGGAAACAAGATGAATATCAGACCTTTAGCAGACCGTGTAGTTATCAAATTGGTCGAAGCTGAGGAGACCACGAAAAGCGGGATTATACTGACCGGTTCCGCCAAAGAAAAACCTCAGATAGCGGAAATAATCGCAATAGGCCCCGGCGGACTTGTTGACGGTAAGGAAGTTGTCATGACGGTTAAACCGGGTGACAGGGTTATAACAAGCAAATATTCGGGAACCGAAGTGAAATACGGCGAGACCGAATATACAATAGTCAGACAGAGCGATATACTTGCTATAGTTGACTGATTTTAATAACAATTAAACGGAGGATAAATAATGGCTAAAGAATTAATTTATGGCATAGAAGCAAGAAACGCTCTGCTTCGCGGTATTGATAAACTTGCCGATACAGTAAAAATAACACTCGGACCCAAAGGCAGAAACGTTGTTCTCGATAAGAAATACGGCTCTCCGCTGATTATTAACGACGGTGTTACCATTGCCAAAGAAATAGAACTCGAAGATTCTATGGAGAACATGGGCGCGCAGCTCATTAAAGAAGTTGCCACTAAGACAAATGACGCAGCCGGGGACGGAACAACTACCGCTACACTGCTTGCTCAGGCTCTGGTACGCGAGGGTATGAAAAATATCGCTGCCGGCGCAAATCCGATGGTTATCCGCCGCGGTATTCAGAAGGCTACCGATAAAGCGGTAGAAAGCCTCGTTTCCCATTCCAGTAAGGTTAACGGATATGACGATATTGCCCGCGTAGGTACCATTTCCGCCTCGGATGAAGTTATAGGAACTCTTATAGCCGACGCTATGGAGAAGGTTACGGCCGACGGGGTTATCACCGTTGAGGAATCCAAGTCAGCCGAAACTTATTGCGAAGTGGTTGAAGGTATGCAGTTCGACCGCGGCTATATTTCGCCTTATATGGCAACGGACACCGATAAAATGGAAGCCGTTCTGGATGACGCTCTCGTTTTAATAACCGAGAAGAAGATTTCCAACATTCAGGATATTTTACCCCTGCTCGAACAGGTTGTGCAGGCGGGCAGAAAACTGCTTATCATCGCAGAGGATGTAGAAGGTGAAGCGCTGACTACACTTGTACTCAATAAGCTTCGCGGTACCTTTACATGCGTGGCGGTTAAGGCTCCGGGCTTTGGCGATCGCCGCAAAGAAATGCTCCGCGATATAGCCGCCCTGACCGGCGGGGACGTTATCTCCGAAGAACTCGGTCTCGAACTCAAGGAAACCAAAATCGATCAGCTCGGACGAGCGCGTCAGGTTAAGGTCAACAAGGAAAACACCATTATTGTCGGCGGAGAAGGTGCTCCCGAGGACATTAAAGGAAGGATCAACCAGATCAGATCCGGCATTGAAACAACAACATCCGATTTCGACCGGGAAAAACTTCAGGAAAGACTCGCAAAGTTATCGGGCGGCGTAGCCGTTATCAAGGTCGGTGCCGCAACCGAAACCGAGATGAAGGACAAGAAGCTGCGTATAGAAGACGCGCTTAACGCTACCAAAGCCGCTGTTGAAGAGGGCATCGTTGCCGGCGGCGGAATCGCTTATCTAAATGTTATAGATGATGTAACCAAACTCCTCGACACAACCGAAGGTGATGAAAAAACAGGGGTACGCATAGTGATCAGAGCGCTTGAAGAACCCCTGCGTCAGATTGCCGAAAATGCGGGTTATGAGGGATCGGTTGTAGCCGATAAGGTTAAATCAACCGGCAAAGTCGGTTATGGTTTTGATGCAGCAAAAGAAGTTTACGGCGATATGGTCGAAGCGGGAATAGTCGATCCGACCAAGGTTGCGCGTTACTGTATGCAAAACGCTGCCTCAATCGCATCCATAATCCTCACTACCGAAGCGCTTGTCGCCGATATTAAAGAGCCTCCTGCACCTATGCCGGCGCAGGGCGGCGGTATGGACGGCGGCATGGGCGGAATGTATTAATCTCTGTCTGAATATAAATAAAAAAACAGCTGCAATACGCATCAAAACGTATTGCAGCTGTTTTTTAAATTGCCTGATTTTGACCGCAAATGATTTGCCGAACTCACGGGCGGCAGTTATATCGCTTGCGTCCGGCATTAAACGGATATTGAACCCCTCGCCCGTATCGAAATTTATCTGATTCAAACGAGGATTCAATTTCGGTCAGCACCTTTCTGCAATCCGGGAAAAGCCGACAAATTCTGGGGATTATACGAGCGATAGTGTAAAGTACGCATCAACGAAAAACCCACCGTGGTTGTTGCCTATGTAAGCGCGTACGGTTATACAAAAAAGGCTCGCTGAGGTCATTATCAGCGGCATTGAGGCAGACGGCAGCACAGAGGCAAAGCCGGGGCATATATATGTATGAAAATATATGCAGCCGGGTCATTCAAACATTATTAACATAAAATTATCAAAAATATCTTGAAAGCAATTGAAATACCGAGTAATATATTAATTAATTAGTTAAACTAACTTGTTTGCGGGACAGTATATAATTATAAGGGACAGGTACTTATGGATTTCACTAAATCGGGCATATTAAATGAATTGCTCGTGTCAGCATATAACGGTGTCAATAAAGTAGAAGACCAGGCTCTGAAAAAAACCGGCGCGAATTTGTCGATTACCGAATTTCATATATTGGAATCTATAAACAAGAACGGTGAAGAAGGCCGCACAATAGGTGATATAGCGCAGGACCTTTCGGTGACTATGCCCACGGTAACCGTGGCGGTATCCAAGCTGGAGAAAAAAGGTTATGTCTTAAAGAGCAGGGGCAAAAAAGACGGCCGACATGTTTATATCACCCTTACAAAACAGGGAAACCGTATGAATATGGCTCATCGTTATTTCCACAAGCTGATGATACGCGAACTATTCATGATATTAACCGATGAAGAGGTTGATATACTTATCAGAACACTTGAAAAACTGAATCGTTTTTTTGAGAATAATTACAACAAATCCGAATCGTAGATATGGAGAATAACAAATGGGGTTTAAAATATGCGGAACGGGTAGTTCCGTGCCCGAAACGGTTGTCACAAATAACGATCTTACCGCTTTTTTGGATACAAGCGACGAATGGATAAAAACACGTACCGGTATTTGCGAGCGGCGTGTCATGAAAAGCGAAACACTGCTGGATTTGGCTGAAAAGGCTTCGCTGGAGGCTATGCGCAGCGCCGGATTAATGTCATCGGATATCGACATGATAATAATTTCATCGCTGCAGGGGGATTTCATTTCTCCGTCGATGTGCTGTCTGCTGTCCGCGAAACTCGGAATAAATTGTACGCATATGTTTGATATTAATATGGGTTGTTCGGGTTTTATCTTTGCGCTGGATATGGCTGACAGTTATCTGACGGCAAAAAAAGCAACCGCTGTTCTTATAGTATGCGCCGAAGGCATGTCCCGCATGACCGACTGGACCGACCGCAAAACGTGTATATTATTCGGAGACGCCGCCGGCGCGGTAATTTGCGTACCGGGTGACGGCTGTATCGATCTCTCACTGAATATTAAAGGCAGCTATGAACACCTGTATGTAGGCAGGTCACCAAACAACTCCCCCTTTGAACAAACCGAGGAATATCCGCCGTTTCTGCATATGAACGGGCAGGAAATATATAAATTCGCCGTTGAAGCCATAACAAACGATATTCAGCGCCTGCTTGATAAAAACGCGATGACACCCAATGATATCGCATATTTTTTTATCCATCAGGCAAATATGCGTATCATAGATTCGGCGAGGCAAAAGCTGGGCCAGCCGGAAGACAAATTCCCGCATAATCTTGAGTTTTACGGCAACACGTCATCGGCGAGTATACCTTTGCTGCTCGACGAAATTAACCGCGCGGGATTGCTGGAAAAAGACGACAGGATATTGCTGTCGGCTTTCGGTTCGGGTCTTACAACATCGGCATGTATTTTAAACTGGAGTTTTTAAAGCTCCGTTTTATAATAAATATTAAATTATTAAAATTTTTGGAGGAATACTATGGCACTCGAAAAGATTATCGCTATTCTCGCCGAATACAAAGAAATGGATATAGCCGACATCAATACGGATACAACATTTGAATCGATTAATCTGGATTCACTGGATATCGTTGAAATAATGATGAAACTCGAAGACGAGTTGAATGTTACGATTGAGATTGATGCGGATATAAAGAACGTAGGACAGCTTGCGAAATATATAGACGGATTATTATAAATTATGATTAAAACAGATATCTGCGATCTGCTGGGCATTGAATATCCCGTTTTACAGGGGGGTATGGCGTGGGTTTCCAACGCGTCTTTAGCCTCTGCCGTTTCCAACGCGGGAGGGCTGGGCATTATTGCAGCCATGAATTCAAACGGGGAACAACTGCGGTCTGAGATTCAAAAAACCAGAGAAATGACCGCCAAACCCTTCGGTGTCAATGTAATGCTCATGAGCCCTTTCGCTGAGGAAGTCGCGTCTGTCATTGCCGAGGAAAAGATACCCGTCGTTACAACCGGCGCGGGCAATCCGTCGAGGTTTATTCCGTTGTGGAAGGACGCGGGCACAAAAATAATACCGGTTATTCCTTCCTGTGCTTTGGCGCGTATGGTGGAAAAGCGCGGCGCGGATGCTGTTATAGCCGAGGGCAGCGAATCGGGCGGTCATGTCGGAGAGCTGACCACCATGGCTCTGGTGCCCCAGGTTTGCGATGCCGTTAAGATACCGGTTATCGCGGCGGGCGGAATAGCTGACGGCCGCGGAATGGCTGCCGTGTTTATGCTCGGCGCGGTCGGCATACAGATGGGGACACGGTTTCTGGTTGCCAGGGAATGTACCATTCATCAAAACTATAAAAATAAAATACTGGCGGCAAAGGATATTGATACTATTTTGACCGGCAAAAGACTCGGCCATCCGGTCAGATGCCTTAAAAAATCAGGTGTCAAAATTATTACTCGAAAAGGAATACGATATCACCGTTTCAAAAGAGGAACTCGAATCTATGGGAACCGGGGCGCTCAGACGCGCGGCAGTTGACGGCGAAACGGCAAACAGTACAATTATGGCGGGACAGATTGCCGCTATGATAACAAAGGAACAGACATGCGCTGAAATAATTACCGAAATAGTATCCGAGGCAGAAATGTTGTTTAAAGGTGCCGCAAAATGGGCGGAGTAGCGTTGGTATTTGCCGGTCAGGGCGCGCAGTACAGCGGTATGGGTAAATCCCTGTATGATAACAGCGCGGCTGCCAGGGCATTATTTGAGTCTGCCGAGGCGATATATCCCGGTATTTGCGATATGTGTTTCAACGGAAGCACGGAGCAGTTATCGGTGACGATAAACACACAGCCGGCGTTATATGTCGTGGATCTGGCATGCGCGGCGGTGCTTGACGAGATGGATGTCAGAGCCGATATGACAGCGGGTTTTTCTCTGGGAGAACTGGCCGCTAACGCGTATGCCGGCACCTTTGCTTTTGACGAAGGGCTGAAACTTGTAGGCAGACGCGCGGAATATATGGACAGCTGCGCGTCAAATAATAAAGGTTATATGGCTGCCGTGCTGAAATTGCCGAATGCCAAAGTCGAGGCTATTGCGGCGGAATTTGAACATGTATATCCCGCGAATTATAATGCCGCGGGACAGCTGACCGTCGCGTGCGGCGTAGAAGAATATGACGATTTTGTCCGGATGATTGGCGAAAGCGGGGGCAGAACGGTAACTTGCGGTCAGCGGGGCGTTTCACAGCCCCTATATGACGGAGGCGTCGGCGCTTTTTGAGGCAGATGTTGAGAAAATCAACATATCCGCGCCGTGTATACCGCTTTATTCCAATGTAACCGCCC
>JAQVWU010000175.1 GCA_028709565.1 Eubacteriales bacterium | reverse complement strand
TTTCCGTATCAGACAGTTTGACGGCAGCGGCACCGGTTTCTTCTTCGTTTCCGATGATGACGGCCGGTCGTTCCGCCAGGCAAAGGGGCGCCTGGTACTGGACGAAACCGCCTATTCCGATACCGGCATACAGGAACCCGGTCTTTTGGAACGCAAGGACGGCGTGCTTTGGGTTTACGCGCGCACCGACAGGGGATATCAGTATGAGAGCTTCTCCCTTGACGGCCTGCTCAGCTTTACGCCGGTCCGGCAGTCGCCCTTCACCTCACCCGCTTCCCCCATGAAAATCAAACGCGACCCCGCGACGGGGATACTGTATTCTGTATGGAATCCCATACCCAATTACAACGGGCGTACCCTTACATCCGCGGGCTGGGGACGCACCCCTCTGGCTGTTTCAAAAAGCAGCGATGACGGGATAAGCTGGTCCCCCCTCAAACTCATTGAGGACGACCCCGAAAGAGGTTATTGCTATCCGGCGCTCTATTTTACCGCCGACGGCTGTCTGCTGGTCGCCTATTGCCGCGGCGGAGCGGAAGACGGCATGTGCCTCGCCCGCCTGGGTATAAAAAAGATAAAACTCGACGAAATATAAAAAGGCGCGCCCTTGGGCGGCGCGTCTTATGTGTTTTCATACCGTGAAAATATCGGCATGACAGAACATCGAAAAGTCCTTATTTCTCCTGTGTTGTTTCTCCTTTTTGCATACGGATAGTATGCGTGTTTTCTGTTATCAGGCTTTCATCATGAGTAACCATTATTATCGTCGTACCTGCCCTGTTTATAGATTTAAGCAATCTCATAATCTCCTCGGCTGTATAGCGGTCAAGGTTGCCGGTGGGTTCATCGGCTAATATTAATAAAGGATTTGAAACGATGGCCCGGGCTATGGCAACCCTCTGCTGTTCTCCGCCCGACATGTCGGAAGGATAGTGATCCTGTCGGTGAGATAATCCCACACGTTCCAGCGTCTGTCTTGCCGTATCTAGCCGTTTCGATTTCGAGACTCCGCGATAACCCAGCGGCAGTTCTATGTTCTCGAGCGCTGTCATTGTGGCTATGAGATTTAATGATTGAAACACAAATCCGATTGTTTCACCTCTGAATAATGTTTTTTGTTCATCTGTCAGAGCGGCGGTGTCTATACCGTTGAAAATATATGTACCGGAGGTAGGATGATCCATAAAACCCAGAATATTAAGCAGGGTACTCTTCCCGCAGCCCGATTGGCCGAGTATCACTGTGAAGCCGCCTCGTTCTATATCAAGAGTTATGTTTTTCAATACTTCAAGTATTCCGTGTTTTGTTTTAAAACACTTGCGTATATTCCTCAAAGAGATAATATTATTCATTTATTTAATTCACTTTCTGTCGCCGATCATTCTGACGGGTGACGTTACGGCGAATTTGTATTGCAGCATGAGCAAAATGACCAAAATTAATACAAACGTAACGGCAATTACACCCGCCAGCACTCCTGCGGAGGAAGCCGTGTATTTATTTATCACATCCGGGATAAAATCTGTCCGCAGCAATATCTTCACCGAAAAAATCGCCGTAATAAAACCCGTAAATATCACACATGAAATAAATACAGTAAATTCCCATAACAGAGTCATGAATATATATTTCATAGACATGCCGATGGAATAGAGTATGCCGATCTCCCGGATTCTTTCATTTATCGTCATTTTAACAACAAAAAACAGCGTTACGATGCCAATGCTGCCAAAGCTGAGAATGATTATATTTCCGGAATGGTACAGTGATTCTATTTTCTTATAATCTTCTTTTTCGGTATTGATTTGTATAAGCATCTCTTCATAACCGGAATCATAAACGGTATATTCGTTTAATTTATCACTGGCGTTTTTCTCCCATTCGTCGTAACATTCCTTTGCCGAAAGAGAAATAATCAGTGAAGAAATAACCGCGACCGAAACGACAAAAATAAGTATCCCCATAAATAGATACCTTTGCCTGTGGCGGAAGATACCGCCCAAGATATTTGTCAGAAAAAAACACACCTTGTTAAATTTTTTTGAGTTCATTTTTTATTCATGACCATATTTCCGCAGGCGTTCTTTTTATTATAAGCTTTGTAACAGCCAAGACCGCAAGCGTTGTCACAGACAACACGATGCCGAATATAACAATCAGAAATCTTAAATTCGGAATGTATATTATCTCCAACCGCCGGAAATATTTATTTTGCGAAATCATAATGTTCATAATGATTTTTCCGGATAACAGCGAAAGCAGGGTAAAACCGCTTACAAAAATGAGATTCTCATACAGGAAGTTTTGCCTGACAGCCTTTTTACTCCAGCCCAGCGAATATAAAATGCCAATCTCATATTTTCTTTCGTTTGTGATAATTATATTAAGCATAAATATTATAAAAACCAGGAGGATAAACAACACGATGGCTGCAGCAGCCATATTCTCTCCAAAACCGACAGCGTTATCTGCGTTTAAATGATAAAGGTGCTCCGTAGGATAAAAATCATGTGTATCGTCGATATTATTGACCGTTTCCCGAAAAACTTTAAGATTGTCGGGCGAATTCAAGGTATACCATGCGATATATTTATTAAACTCGTGTCTTTGAATAAATTCCTCGTTGCTCTCGTCATTGCCGTATGCATAATAAGCAGTGTCAAAGTCGGTAATTATTAAGTTACGAAAGCTGCAGTCCTGTATAAAAAACGGATTGCTCCCGAGCATAAAAGAGCTGTTTTCCCTTTCCGGATTATCGGTATATTCGATATAGCCGTTGCTTTCATAATCATATTTTTCACTTGCAAAAAAACCGCTTATTTTTAAGCTTCCAAGCGGTTTACCTGTATCATCGAAATATTTTATCATGTCTCCCTTTGAATATCCGTGCTCTTTGGCAGCGAGATAGTGAATCAAACACTCTCCCTTTTCATACATCACACCATCGCAGAGTCTGAATCTAAACATAATATTATATCGCTCACAATAATACATAGTTAATTTATCAAGCTCTCCGCCATACAGCACACCGGGAAACGATTTAGCGGTTAGATTGTCCGCAAAAAAACCATAAACTTCTTCATAATAGGCAAGCGAAAATTTTTCGATTAAATCATTTTTAAATCGGTAGAAATAATCTTTTTTAACATGAAGCGCTATATTATAGTTACTCATGGTTCCGTCGTCATTAAATCTATGGGTGCTTCCGTCCGCTGCCCCGACTAGCGGCATACCTTCTGTATAATTCTCATTGCCATGCCATTGCAGATCTTCCCGGAATTTCAATGTAATTTGTGAGAGATAGTTGTTTTGCGCTCGATCGGCATGTTCATACAGGTATAGACTTATATATACTGTACCAACGAAAACCGATAAAACGATAAACAAAAAAATACCGCTGATTTGATAACGGCGTTTATGGCGATATATGTTTTTCATCGCATTTAAAAACAGATACATGTGGTTCCCCGTATTTGAAACAAACTAATATATTATAGGGTGAATACTCACCCTATAATATATTAGCAGAACTGTATGCATAAGCAAATCTAACCATGTACTTAATTATAAATAAATAGAATATCTATAAAAAATAACGTTGTCGTTCCCATTAATTGCTACTATTATATAAAATAATAGTATAAATCGAATAATATGTCAATGTATAGCAGGTATTGTTTACGGTTTATTTACATTCAAAGGACGCGTCAAAAGACTGCACAAAAGGATTTGTCTTTCAGTGCAGTCCCTGCTTTTTACCTCCCGCTTGAAGTGGGTCGGTAAAAATAAGCATCTATTGCGAAACGTAAACCGAATGCTCCTCCGGTGGCGCTGTTTTATTTATCAGAATCTGCCCCACAGGAGGTCGTCCTTGCGTTTGAAATAATACAGAATGTTCTCAAGCGAGACATCCGGGGGCACGGTGTGGTCGACGGTCGGTATGAATCCGCCCTCTTCAATCAGGGGCACAAGGGAGGCAAGGTGGCGGTCTATCGCCTTCTTGTCTTTTGCGAGCTCCATCTTGTCGACGCCGCCGGTGAGGCGCAGGTCTCTGCCGTATTCTTTGCGTATGCGCACGGGGTCCATACCCGCAACCCTTTCAAGCGGCCAGATACCGTCCACCCCCGCGTCCATGAGCAGGCGAAACAGCGCCTCGCAGTTGCCGTCGGTCTCTACAAACATGTATTTCACGCCGTTTTGCTTCTACAAGTCGGTAAGGCGCCTCATATGCGGGAATATAAACTCTTTATATTTTTCGGGGCTGATAAGCGGTCCGCTCTTCATTGACATATCCTCGTTGATAAAAACGTAATCGCATTCGGTAACCTCAAGAAAGGGTTTTGACATTTCGATTGTAAAATCGGCGATAAACTGCATCATTTCATGGACCAGCGCCGGGTCGTCGTAAAGGGCGTAGCTTATACCCTCGGTACCCATAAAATCGCGCGCCCTCCAGTAAAACCCCAGCGTATTGCAGTTGCGTCCGAATATCAGGGGGATATCCCTGTTTTTATATGAATCGATTTCGGCGGGGTCATCCCATCCGGCGGGATAACGGTTGGCTATATCAACCTCCAGGCGCTTTTTAATCTGCCTGAACTGGTCGATGTTCTCCACCGGAAAGTGTAAATACTCGTCCATGCACATACGTGAACCGTGAGCGGTACCCTCCGTCAGGGCCCTTCGTGTGCGTCCCTCGGCGTCGCGGAAGATTTCGTAGCGGTCGGTTTTTTCTATCAGTTTATACTCAAATGCCGGCATGAGCCCCAGATTGACCGGAAAGAAACGGCGTTTGTCTATTCCGAAATAGTCGTCCCCCGCAAACCAGTCCCAGCATACCTTGCCGACGTCGAGCCCCTCTTTCTGCCAGACGTCAAGCGTCTGGCCCCATACCCCCGCTTCATAATTCGGTACCTTGTCAACGGGTTTATATTCCATTACGTTCAGGAATCGCTCCCTGCCGTTTAACTGCGTGTCTGTAAACATATCGGTTCCTCCGATGTATCCTGATTTATTATTTATAAATAACCCGCCTGAGTGTGACGGGGCCGATGAGTCCGCCGCCCGGCGTATCCCTCTCGAATTTCAGTGTCCGCGCGTGGTAGGGTCCTATCTGCGCCGGGCTAAACATACCGGCGACCTCTTTTTCTTTTGATGTATACTCGTTTGCGGCGGTATTCGAAACGCGAATCTGAAGTTTGGACAGCGGTTCGCGCCGGGCGCCGGGTACAAAATAGGTGTATGGGGTCATACAGCGAATCCCGAGGGAAACCCCGTCCAGTATAACTTCACAGGTGTATTTGACCTCCCCCAGGTCCAGAATAAAGTCATCGCTGCCGCATTCCGCAAAGGCTTCGTACATTACATCGCCCGAGAAATCCCCGCCGAAAGCACCGCTCCAGTCTCCGCAGGTCAGAGTTATCGGCTGATCGTCAAGACTTACCGAACGAATCCCGTCGGCGGTCAGCCGGAATCTGCGCAGCGGTTTTACCTCGAATGAATCAACCGAGGCAAAAACATCACCGGCAAAACGGCGCCGATCCGTTTCGAGCTTTTTGGACGTACACAGAAAGATTTTGCCCTCGCCGCTGCCCAGGGACAGGCCGACTTTGGCGTTTGAGCTGTATATGCTGCCGTCATGGGGGTCCAGTTCATAAGTATAAATATTATCGGAATCAAGCGCGATTTCGGTCTCGATATGTTCGGTCCCTTCGTTATATATAATAAAAACGATATCACCGTCATCGGTTTCCCGCCGGGAGGACCGCAGGGATTTTACCACCGGATACATCTTTACGGCGGGGGTACCCGAGGCGCCGTTAAAAAACAGCTGTCCGCCGAGTTGCTCGAATTCCGCCAGACGCCGGCATACATCCGGGGGTATATAACGGCATTCGGGCAGAATGACCGTGTCGTATATCGCCGTGCCGGCGATAAAACGGCCGTTGTCAATGTCCGCCGAGCGGAGGATGTCGTCGTCTATTATGTCAAAACCGCACTGCAGGCGCTCAAGACTCCGTCCTATGCGGTCGAAAGCGCCGGCGGCGGCGGACGCCGTGTCGCCTCCGGCCCAGATGTCGCGTATGGGATAATAGAGGGCGGCGCGGTTGGACGCCTTACCGACTGCCGCTATATAGGAAAGGCGGGCCGTGAAATCGTTGAAAGGGGCGATGTCACCGCTGCCCGGCATCTCGGCCTGAAAGCACGGACGTTCCTGCGACGCGGTAAATTCGTGATTGCCGTAGCTGATGACCATGAAGTTGAACAGATTAATACCCCGCACCGCCTGAAAATACAGCGCCCAGCGCATTTCATCATAAGTGAGTCCGGCACCGTAGACGGCGAAGGATTCCGAAGCCGCGAGCACGCTGCCGTTTTGGGCTGCCGCCGAGGAGGCGAATCTGGGGAAAAAGCCGTTCTCGGCGCCCTCCAACGGGTGTATCTGCCGCCAGATGGCGTCCACGGCCGGAATGTCAAAGCACCGCAATAATCGCGGTATATGCCCGCCGTGG
>JAQVWU010000174.1 GCA_028709565.1 Eubacteriales bacterium | reverse complement strand
CAAAGTGCCGCACCCGATAAACCCGACACGACAGCCGCCGGGTCCGCTTCGGCTGCGGACGGAACCGTCAAACTGTCTTATGCCGATCTGGTTCCCGAAGACGATTTCGGCGGCTATACCTTCACCTTTGCCAATGACCCTCTCTCGGTCGAATATTACAGCGCCATTGATATCGCGCAGCTGACGGGCGAAACGCTTGACGACGCGATATATGAGCGCAACCGCCGGGTCGAAGAAAAATATAATATCGTTATCGACGCGCTGAACACCGGCGCTCCCGACCTCATCCGCTCCACAGTAACCGCGGGTTCGGGGGACATTGATGTGGGCTATGTACTGCAGAAATCGGTCATGGGACTTATCAGCGGAGGGTACCTGCGCCCGGTCACCTCACTGCCCGTTATCGATATGTCAAAACCCTACTGGGATCAGGGCGCTCAGGATATGCTCATGATAAACGGGGACATGTTCCACGGTTATCTTGACATCAGCTTTGACCATTACGAAAGTATGGCTACCATTTTCTACAACGGTAAAATGCTTGAGGATTACAATCTCGGGGATCCCTATGAGCTGTTCAACGGCGGAATATGGACAATGGAGCGCATGTATAATATGATGACTACGGTATCAGGCGATGTAAACGGCGACGGAAAGGTCACCGTAGCCGACGACCGGCTGGGTTTTGTCGGGCGCGAATTCGAATACCTGCCAAACCTGTATGCTTCGGACGCCATGCTTGCCGAAATCGTTGCCGGGGGCGATGATATCAGGCTAGTTTCCAACCTCGCAACCGAAAGAATAATCGCCATCGGGGAGTTTGCCAATAAGCTGTACACCGACAAGACAATCTCCGTTATAGCGCGGGACGACGCGACACGCAACATGTTCAAGGAAGGCCGCGCGCTCTTCTTCTCCCGGCTGCTGGGCGACTTCCGCAATCTGCGGGATAAAGAGGACGATTACGGGCTGATTCTATACCCGTCATATGAAGAAAATACCGAAAATATACGCGTTTACATACAAAACGCCTTCGCAATGGTCATCCCGGTTGACATTATCGAGGAAGACATCGCGGGCACAATCCTCCAGGCCCTGGCTGCCGACTGTTATGACAATGTAATGAATATTTACTTTGAAAAGGCGGTAATCGCCAAAGGCACGCGCGACGCGAACTCCGAGAGCATGCTGCGCTATATGCGCGAACACAGAGCCTTTGACATTTGCTATACCTTCGGATTGTCCCCCCTGCTCAGCGCCTATACGGCCGCGGTTTCCAATAAAAATTTTGCTTCGGTAGCCGAAAAATACGCCAAGTCGGTCAACATCGCCATGGAAAAGGCGATAAGCGATTATCTCGAAGCGATACAGACGAGCGGTTAAATTTTATATATATAAGGAGAAAAACCAATGAAAAGAACACCGGCAATTCTTGTTACCGCGCTGTTGGCTCTTTCCCTCGCCTTCCCCGTTTCGGCGGCGTTATTCACCGATTTTGACGGCTACAAATCCTTCAACGCCGGCGGCAATCCGGTTTACAACGCCGAAGATCCGGCGGATTACTGGGTCGGCGCCTGGGACAGCGGCGAATTAATAGCCGAATCCGGTATCGCCATTGAGGAAGGCAAGGGTTTTGAAGGCTCAAAGGGGCTGGCCCTTTGGGAAGACGGTACGAGCAATCAGGGTCTCTATCTATTTGTCACCGCCGCCAACGCCATTCCTTCCGACTATACCGGAGCCGTTTACCTGCGCGTCTGGATGGATCTGACCGATGTCGGTTTCCGCAAAGCCAATTTCGGCGTCAGCGACAGCGGCAACAACCTTTATTCCACCGATGAGGAAAACGCCAATGCCGCCGAATGGCCCTTCTATTACTGCCCCGAAGGCGCAACAGCCTGGGAAACCTATCTCCACGGCGGCGACGGCTGCTTCGGCGACGGTCAGGATTCCGATGTCGCCGGCTTCAAGGGGTGGTTCGCCTTCCCCGTATCCGACTTTGTAATCCGCTCAAACGCCAACTGGGACGCCCTGGAAGCCAACACCCCCGCGCCCATGAACGACGTTAAATGCGTCTATCTCTTCTGGGACTATTCGGATTATCTTACGGGCGGAGACAAATTCTATCTGGACAATATCGAGTTTGTCACCGATTATACCGTATTTGAGGTTCCCGAAGCCGTGGAAGAGGTCATTGAAACCGCGCCTGCCGCCGAGGCAACCGCTGACGCGCCGGTTGAAACCGTTCCCGCCGCCCAGACAGCCGATACCCTTTCGCTTGCGTTAATGGGCACAATAGCGGCGCTGGCCTTCGGTATAATCAAAAAACGCAGATAGACATAATCCTTGAAATCTAAGACTGCGCCGCAGAAAAAAATCTGCGGCGCAGCCTTTTGTCGTTTGCTTATTTGTTCCGAGTTTGACAGTTAAAATCAAAACAGCAGTTAATCATAAGCAAAGTTGTCACCACAAGGGGTTATGATAAAATATATTCCTCAATGGAAAGTCCCCAAATTGCGGGGGCTTTTTTTATTACCCCGTGATTACACTTGTACGCTGCGGCGTTTCCGGTTTTGAGATTTCAGAATCCCAACCGCTGTAACACGCCTTCCGCTACATATGCTACATTTTTTGAGTAATATGTAGCGGCAAATGTAGCATTAAATAACAGTTGTTTTAAATACTATTCGAAGTATTTTATTAACTGCTACATATGCTACATAATAAATGGATAGTTTTTATGGGGATTTTTAATTAAGGAAAAAAATAAAATATATAAACTTCATTTTCCATATGCCTATATATATTTCATGTAGCATATGTAGCACATGTAGCGGCATTGTCCCAAAAATAAAAACGGGAGGAAATCCATATGCCAAATCCATACAGGGTGCCGGCCGATGCCGTAATCCTGCAGGCGGTAGCCGATTACCGCGAGCTGAAAATATTCCTGCGGACCCACAGCCCGGATGATTGACCGCCCCGGTAGGTCTATTCGGCTATGCATGAATTACAGGCCCTCGAGCACGGTTCCGCAATCTTACACGGATCAGCGGCAGAATGGTATTGGACAAGTTGCGGGGGGAAGGAACCTGTGGGACCGTTTATATCAATAAACAGTATGATTATTTTATACGCACAAAACCGTCATGGAAACGCGGTTGACAGCATCAAGCCCTCTGATAAACATAACGGATCCCGGACTGACACCGGTCGGTTATGATAAAATATAATCCTCAATCGAAAGTCCCCAAAGCACGGGGTTTTTTTATTATCCCGGGATCAACACCGTATACCCTCGATTTTGTGCTGCTTATTTCCGGCTTAAGAATTCAGAAGCCCAACCGCCGTAACGCGCCTTTGGCTGCATATACTACATATACTACATATACTACATTTTTCAGAATCGGATGTAGCGATAAATGTAGCACAAAATAACAGTTGTTTTAAATGCTATTCGAGGTATTTTTATCAGATGCTACATATACTACATATAAAATAGATAAGTCATATGGAAAATTTATTAAAGAGAAAAAAATAAATATATAAAATACTTTTTTCCCCTAAGCCTATATATATTTATGTAGTATATGTAGTATATGTAGTATATGTAGCAGCATTGTCTCAAAAACAGAAACGGGAGGATAAAATCTATATGTCAAACCCATACAGGGTGCCGGCAGATGCCGTGATTCTGCAGGCGGTGCCGGTTACCGCGAGCTGAAAACATTCCTGCGAACCAGCAGCCCGGACGGGCCGGTGCCTTGGTCATGCATGAATTACAGGCGCGAGCGCTTCATTTGTTTATCAGAAACAACCCGAACATGCAGATCAGAACGCCGGCGATTTTTGTAAAGGTGACCGGTTCGCGATATACAATGACGCCTATGACAACCAGGCAGACGGCAAGGAGTATGCTGTGCACAATCTGCCCGCTGCCCACGTGCCAGCCCGCTTTGTACATATAGATCGAACCCGCCTCAAGCCCTACGACGGTCACACCCAGGACAAGACTGCTCCAGTTAATGCTTTTATATTCATCGATCAGGTTTCCCCCTCTGTTGAGAGCCAGATACAGCACCAGAGACAGGGCGGCGCCGACGAGATATGTAACGGTCAAAGACGCGAAGGGGTCAATGCCGGTCGGGGTTTCTTTTGATGAAATATTATAGAAAACGTTGGACAGGACAATGAGCGCTATAGGCCATATCATTGCGAAACTCATGATTGTTAAAATGCTCCTTGATATTAAAATGCGGAAAACCGTAATGATATTATATACCATCGGATTTCACATTTCAAGAGGCGATAATGATAATTGTAACACATGTTTACATCCCGGCAACGGCTTTAGCCGATTCGTCCGGGTCGGGTGCGTCATTTACCGAAGCCGGTACGGTTATAAGGGTCGGGGACGGCATCGCGCGGGTATACGGGCTGCCCAACGCCATGAGCGGCGAACTGCTCGAATTTTCCAACGGTACACAGGGTATGGCACTCAATCCGGACGAAGGCAGCATCGGCATCGTCATAATGGGCTCCGACGTGGGTATCAAAGAAGGCGACCCCGTAAAGCTGACGGGCAGAATGATTGAGGTCCCGGTCGGAGACGGCATGCTGGGCCGGGTCGTCAACGCCCTGGGTGAACCTATTGACGATAAAGGACCTATAGAGGCGGACGGTTACCGCCCGATAGAAAATCCCGCCCCCAGCGTTATCTCCCGCAGCGCAGTTACCCGCCCCCTCCAGACCGGAATAAAAGCCATCGACGCGCTCGTCCCCATCGGCAAGGGCCAGAGGGAGCTCATCATCGGAGACCGACAGACCGGTAAGACTGCCATCGCCATCGATACCATTCTCAATCAGCAGGGAGAGGATGTATACTGCGTCTATGTCGCCATCGGGCAAAAGGCATCCACGGTGGCGCGCATAATCAAGGTGCTCAACGATACCGGCGCCATGGCATACACCACCGTGGTTTTGTCCACCGCCAATGAATCGGCGCCCCTGCAGTATATCTCCCCCTACGCGGGCTGCGCCATAGCCGAGGAATGGATGAACAAGGGCAAGGACGTGCTGATTATATATGACGACCTGTCCAAACACGCGGTGGCCTACCGCGCCATCAGCCTGCTGCTGGGACGCCCCCCCGGACGCGAGGCCTACCCCGGCGACGTATTTTACCTGCATTCACGGCTGCTGGAGCGGGCGGCCTGCATGAGCGCCCAATACGGCGGGGGCACACTCACCATCCTGCCCATTGTCGAAACCCAGGAGGGTGACATCTCGGCGTATATTCCCACCAACATCATATCCATTACCGACGGTCAGATCTATCCGGAAACCGACCTGTTCAACAACGGCGTGAGGCCGGCAATCAATCCCGGACTCTCGGTTTCCCGTGTCGGCGGCTCCGCCCAGATCCCCGCCATGAAAAAGATTGCCGGTCCCCTCAGAATCGAATACGCGCAATACAAGGAACTGGCGGCTTTTTCACAGTTCGGTTCCGACCTTAACCGGGATACCCTTGACCGCCTCAATCACGGCGAGCGCATTATGGAGGTGCTCAAGCAGTCTCAGTATAAACCCATGCCGGTGGAAAACCAGGTCCTCGTTCTGTATGCGCTGAGCAACGGACATATGGATGACATCGAAACGCGGTATATCAGAAGATTTCAGACCGACCTCATTCAATGCATTGATGAGAACGTTTGCCTGTTGCTTTTTGTGAAATTCAAAGATGAGATCATAATCAGAGCAATTCTGTTCATGATTGGATGCGGCAGCATTATATCAGGGCTATATATGCTGCGCTGCAATCCATATCAACCTCCCGCATTAAGAGCGGAAGATATAATAAATTATAACAACCGAGCGAGCTTGCCGTTATATGAATATGCCGCGTCATGGCAGAGTTTGTATATAGTCGTGGCAGGGAGCTTAATTGTTACAATATTCGCAATTATTACGTTGAGTCTATTTATGCAATCCCAATAAAACCGTTTTTGATTAATAGCCGTATTTTTTATAAAATATGGCTATTAATTTTATGTTATGTTTTTTTATATGAGGGCCATAACCTCAGCCGGGTAATTCATTGCTGTTCCGCGGAGACGGCAATGTCGTCAAACACATACAGATAATAATCCTCAAGCGTCGGGGATACTGCCAGGGCATGTTCCGCCGGTTGGGTATCACAGAGCACGCGCAGTATCACGTTGCCCTTTTCGGTGTCTTTGGATATGTTTATCACCCGCCATTTTGCCTGCAGTCCGGTCACTTCGGTTTCCGCGCAGCCCACATGCCATACCCTTCCCTCGATCTTTTTTATCAGCTCATGGGGAGGCGCGTTGTCGGCGATCACACCTTTTTTGAGCATGATGATATCGCGCGCTATATATTCGATATCCGACACCACATGCGTGGCTATGATAACAATCTTGTTGAAGGCGATTTTGGAGATATAGTTGCGGACGGCGATGCGCTGTTTGGGGTCCAGACCCGCGGTCGGCTCGTCCAGAATCAGTATCTCC
>JAQVWU010000173.1 GCA_028709565.1 Eubacteriales bacterium | reverse complement strand
TACCTCAAATAACAACACAGTCGTTTCAGGTGATATAATGTACAATACCGACGATGTTTACTGGCTGTCGCGTATTATCAATGCCGAAAGCAGGGGCGAACCGTTTTACGGCAAGCTGGCCGTAGGCAATGTGGTTATGAACCGCGTAGCAAGCAAACAATTCCCCGATGATATAAAAAGCGTAATCTTTGACAACAAGTTCGGCATACAATTTACTCCCGTTGCCAACGGCACTATTTATAACGAACCCAGCGACGAATGTATAATAACGGCAAAAATGATACTTGAGGGTTATAGAATTTCCGGTGACATTTTGTACTTTATTGCGGAGGCATTGGCTCAAAATATGTGGACGGTAAATAACTGCCAATATGTTTTCTCGGTCGGCGCCCATGATTTTTATGCCTGATACTAAAAGGAACTCCCCCCGGAAAAGCGGGGGGCTCTTTTTTGTGCAATTTTACGAAGAAAAATATTAAAAATCATTGACGCGGGCATAATTTGCGGCTATAATAAATTGATTTCATATTTTGGAGGATATTATGCCGAATAAATTCGCAAACGAAAAATTCGATATTATTTTACAGGGCGGTCAGTCAAACGCGGAAGGCTGCGGTATGGGGCCGGTCGATGATGAATTCGTTCCTGACGACGAAATACTGTATTTTAACGGTGATAAGACCATAACGCGCGCCGAAGAACGTTGTTGGGACGGCAACGCAGTGGGCGATTTCGCCATTTCTTTCGCGTCGCAGTATAAGAGCGCCGGTCTGCTTGACGACGGACGTAAACTGCTTATAATCCGATCGGCGGTGGGCGGAACGGGTTTTGTTGATAAACGCTGGGGCATGAAGGACGACCTCTATCTGCGGATGATGGAAATGACTCGCGCCTCCCTTGCGCTCAATCCCGAAAACCGTCTTATAGTCTTCCTATGGCATCAGGGTGAGACCGATAACGGCACTCCCGCCGCCATTCACAGCGCACACCTCTCCGGTCTTGTCAACTCGGTCAGAGGCGAATTCGGTCTGCCTCATCTGCCTTTTATTGCCGGCGATTTTGTACACGAATGGAAATGGGCTAACATTGCCCCATGTGAACCAACCGTTAACGGTATCATCGATACCTGCTGCGACATAGGTCACGCCCGTTTCGTTCTGACCGATACCCTGCAATCAAACAACGAAAAGCATGGCAACGGCGACAACATTCATTTTTCCCGGGACGCACTGCGTCTGCTGGGTATAAGATATTTTAATGCGTACCGCGCAATTACGGGTAAGTAGATTTTACTTTATAAACATAACAGAGCTTCGAATCAACCACGAAGCCCTGTTATGTTTATATTCTGTACTTCCCTGTTTTGCTATATGTTTTTGCCGTTCCAGCCCCATATATAACATTCTTCGTATTTTATATATGTCCTGTCCTGCGGCACACCGAGTATCGTCTCGAAAGCTTCACACATTGCCGCCGTCATATTGCCGTACGCTTCGGGAGTGGATTTTCCGTAAATTTTCACTTCTGCATAGGCTGAAGGCGCATCGTTATTCCCTCTGAAATACATCTTTTGCCCGTCATCAATGCAAATCATGAGACCGCTTTCGCTTTTCCCCGGGATTTTGGTTATTATCTGACCGAGGGCCGACTTGAGGGCAAGTTCCTTTTCGGCACTGACTTCACTGCTGACTTTAATTCCTATATACGGCATATCAATACTCCTGTTTTTTATTTATATAATATAACGAAATCTTATATTTGTCAACCGGATTTTGAGATTTAAATGATTTGATTGACTTTTAAGTATATGTCATGTTATAATCATGTCGACAGATTGTTAACTATAAAAGGAATTCTTAACATGTTTATAACACAAAAAATTTCCCTCGCGGATCTTTTGGGAGACGATTATATCAACTCGGTTATACGTTCCGCCGTGTTTTACGGCATAACCGACACCGATGAAGCCAAACGGCTCGCATATGAAAAAACAGATCTCTTTCCCGCCGAGCGTCAGATTGCGGACATTGAGCTGCTCGACAAAATAAAGTGTGTTGTTGTTCCTCCGTTTGAAAACGTCAACAATGGCGCGCCAACCGCGGCATTCGCCAAAGCGTTTCACCGGGAAGCGGCTCCGGTCGCGGGATTCGGCTGTACCAGAATCGGCGAAGACGGGAGATTATATCTGCTGGGAAAAAGCGAACATTATCACGCTTCGCTTGGTCATATGTTCAACGGTTATAAGCTCATGGAAAATGCCCGCCGGCTGGGTATTCCGAACGCTACGCATAACAATACGCGCGGTTATATAACCAGACTCTGCGAACGGGAGCTGGTCGGTGCCGTCAACGGTTCAGCTGATATCGATTCCCTGTTGAATTCGCGGGAACCTCATATTCTCAATCGTGTGATAAACCTTGAAACAGGCAGTCTGGCTGCCGAAGCCGGTATTAAACTAATGCTGGCACGTTTTTGGCGTCCCGACCGCTCATACGGCAAACCCGCATATGACGGAAAAACTCCTGTTTTTTTGGTCATGGGTGATTACAACGGGACAAGCGAAGCGAATTACCACGGCACCGCAATCATAACGCAAACCTTCCGCGGTTTATGGCCGGAGTTATACGCTGCGGCTGAGGACAGCGATATTATTAAAATCGTACCGGTAGCAATTAACGATATTGAAGACTTTAGAAACAAATTAAATTTCTATAACGGCGGCAAATATAAAACAGCCGGATTTATCCATGAAATAATACTGATGAATTACGGCGCGGTCCGGCTGACCGAGGATTATCTGCAGGACGCCTATAAGTTATGCCGTCAGTACGATACTCCGATAATGGTGGACGAGATTCAGTCCTGCATGTGGTATCCGGGTATGCTGCTGTTCCGTTTGTATAACCTAAATCCGGACATATGTATATTAGGCAAGGGGTTTCCCGGAGGCGAATATCCGGCTTCGAAAATACTGACAACCGCCGAACTTGATGTGCTTAATCAATTCGGTGCGCTGGTGACAAACGGGCAGGAGGAGATAGCTTCACTCGCCTATCTTATTACCATGCGGTTTGCGTCCCTCAACCGGGATGTTATTGCGGAAAACGGCAATCATTTCAACAGCCGCCTCAGGACTATAGCTTCCGAATATAAAAATATTGTTACCAAAGTGGAGGGCGCGGGTCATCTTGCCGGGTTAACCTTCGGTTCCGTGGAAAATGCCGCCCTGTTCGCGCAATTAATGAACGACGAATATATAGACACAAGCGCCCAGTTATATAAAATTAACTGTCCGCCCGCGGTGCTGTTCAAGCCCCCGGTCATTGCTTCGCGGGAAGCGCTTGACTTTATATGCGATAAGACCGCTCAAGCCTTAACGAAAATGACCTGTATGATATAGCAATAATTTGAATAACGGTGATATATTATGATTGTACTCGGAATAGATATCGGTACCACCGCCACCAAAACGGTCGCCTTAAACGAACACGGCTCAATAATCGGACGCGGATACCGGGAATACAACCTTGACAGCCGAAGCGGGGGTATTGTGGAGCAGGATCCGGATGACTGGATACAGGCTGTGATATCCTCTGTTGACGATGCCGTACGCCTAATACCCGACCGGTCTGATATACGCGCTCTTTCGTTGTCAACCCAGGGCGCCACAATGACGGCGGTTGACGGTGATTTCAGGTCGTTGTGTCCGGCAATAACATGGATGGACAACCGTGCTGTCAGGGAAGCCGATTATCTGCGCGAACATATCGGCGACGAAAGGATTTATAAAAAATGCGGATGGGGTGTGGGCGCAAGCTATGACATATCAAAAATCATATGGCTGCAAAGGAACCGCCCCGAAGTATATTCACAGTCGCACAGCTTTGTTTCAACGATAGAATATATCAATCATTTTCTGACCGGACGCAATACGGCCGACCCGACGAATGCCGCAATCCGGGGAATGTACAATATCAATACGATGGAATGGGACGATGAAATTCTCAGGGCAGCCGGTGTGGATATTTCGCTTTTACCCGAGGTGATGCCTACCGGAGCGTTCATCGGCACGCTCACCGGTAACGCAGCTTCCCTGCTGCGTCTTGACCGGGACGTACGTGTTTACAACGGAGCCCACGATCAGTATTGTGCCGCGCTGGGCTGCGGGGCACTGGACAGCGGCGATATGCTGCTGTCAACCGGAACAACCTGGGTTGTTTTGGGTATCACGGACAAACCGGTTTATACCGAAAGCAGAATTTCACCCGGAAAGCATCCCCGCGGGAATTTATACGGCGCTATGGCGTCACTTACAACGGCGGGTTCCGCACTGAAATGGTTTAAGGAATTAACCGGTGCGGTTAGTTATGCCGATATCGACACCCACGCCGCCCGATGCCGCGATACCGCTGCCGACCTGTTTTTTATGCCCTATATCGCGGGCAGCGGATTTCCTGAACGCATGCCCGGTATAGGCGGGTGCATGGCCGGCGCGCGCCTGCATCATACAAAATACGATATAGCGCTTGCTTTAATGGAAGGCGTGGCATTTGAAACAAAAAACGCCTTGCTTGAGTTTGGACGCGCCGGAATAAATATCGGCAGTCTGCGCATGGTGGGCGGCGCGGCTAAAAGCGTCCTCTGGAGTTCGATTGTAGGTTCGGTGACAGGCTGTAAAATTACCCGAATGACCGAATCAGAAGGCTGCGCGCTGGGCGCCGCGATGATAGCCGCTGTCGGTATCTGTATGTTTGACAGTTACAAATCCGCCGCGGACCGTTCGGTCGGCGGAGATGAGATAAAAACCGGCAGCGAAGCGGACCGTGTATTCTATAACGACAAATTTACAAGATATAACGAACTCGCCGGCGCCATAAAAGGAGTATTGAAAAAATGGTGAGCTATTTTACAAAAACACCGTATGACCATGCGTTTTATGATACACATATTAAGGACAGACTGCCGGATAAAATCGTCGATATGCACCTGCACATATCGACCGTTGAAATCTGCCGCAACACAAAACCCGATATGACCGATTGGGCCGCACAGTGCGGTTCCGTTATGACGGCTGAAGATTATGCGGAATACGCAAAAATATTCTATCCCGGAAAAGAACTTTTCATAAACGCCCTTCCGGGCGTCACAAAAGGGATTGACGTCATCATGGGCAACGAATATATCGCTTCGCTGAAACGTTCCGGCGCTGCCCGCTTCGGGTGTATGCTGACAGACCCATCATGGAGCGGCGAATATACGGAACAGTTGCTGCTTGGCGGTAATTTCGACGGGTATAAACCATACCCCGACTTTGTCACAGGCAAAAAAGGCGCGGACATCGGTATGTTTGATTTTATTAACCGCGAACAATTCGAGGTGTTAAACAAACACAAAAAAGCCATGGTGCTGCATCTGCCGCGCCCTCAGCGTTTCCCCGACGACGGCAATATAAGAGAATTACTCGAAATAAAAGAAAAGTATCCCGATATAAAACTCATCATCGCCCATTGCGGACGCTCTTATGCCATAAACGTGATAAAAGAAGCCCGCCGCAAACTAGGTTCAATGCTGAATGAATTTTATTACGATATCGCCGCAGTCCTCAATCCTGCTGTATTGCGTTATATGCTTGAGAATGTCCCGCATGACCGTATAATGTACGGCACCGACCTGCCGGTATTTTTATGGCATGGTCGCCGACGCTGGACCGATGACGATTATTATAACCTTGCCCGCGAAGACTTCCCCTGGAATACCCATTATGAAGGCAAGGCAGCGGAAGAGGGATATACATTTTTTCTGTATGAGCAACTCAAGAACATTCTGGATATCGCCGACGAGTTCGAAGGCAGGGTTACAGCCGGAAAACTTTTTTATGACAACGCGGTAAACTATCTTGAAGGCTGAACAGGCAATTATTTCACACCTACCACGCGCAGCAGGTTCAATGACCAGGAAAACACATTCGGATTATATATATTATTCAAAAACAACACGTCCCTCAGCGGATAATCTTTCAGCAAATCATAGATATCGAACGTCACATGACGCGGATCAACGACAACGATATTGCCGTAATGCTCGGTCAGAAACGGAATCATCGCGTTGCCGAATGAGTCTTTCAATACCAGGATATTTACATTCTGCGGATTGTCCGGTACGTTGATAATGGTATACGGATTATCACTGGCGATAAAACAACCGTAATTGCCATATTGCGTTAGCACCGATGAATCGTATTTAGTTGAGGTACCGTGCCTGTAAACGGTCATCGTATGTGCCTTACGCGGAATATAGACATAGAGGCTGTCGTATATTTTTTTTACGCGTTCATCCCGGGTGTAATCATACATGGTGCCCTGCATTTTATCGTTAAGCAGTCTTTCCTCAAGGTCGCCGATATCCACCGGTTCAAAACCTACAGATGCGGCAAACTCGGCATATGCGTAATAGGCGCCCCGCGCGGTCCAGTGATGATCGCTTTTAAAATAAAGATATTCGTCGCGGCGGGACCAAAGCGCGTCGTATATTTCTAACTTGTTTA
>JAQVWU010000172.1 GCA_028709565.1 Eubacteriales bacterium | reverse complement strand
TTTTTATCACCCAAAGCGTCTTCAATCGTTTTGCCCTGAATATCAACGTCGACAACATTTTTGCCCGCGTCATACAGATTTAATGTAACATCAATCAGGGCTTGCCGGTGTCCGCCAGTATTTCATCGCGTTTCGCCTGTTGATTTTCGATATAGGCGCGTTGTTGAATGATTACATTCTGCCATATTCCCGAATCTGTAATCTGTTTAAAACTGTAGGCAAAAATAGGCGCAAAGACAAAGACGGCTATCGCGATGACAGCCATCGCCATCAATGTATCAACCAATGTAAAACCTTTGTTGTTTTTCATAAACAGACCATTAAATCGTTTCATTTTATTGTTATCCGAACTCGTCGGGCGATTAGTTTTGCCAAATGATTAATCGCGTGGTGTTTATCAACGGAAGCATTATATCATCATCGTCATCGTACGGTCTTAAATATTTATCTTCTTTACCGTAATATGTTGCCCCAAGCCCACCGAGATTACCGGTATAATGGGACGCAATACCGGGTAGATTGTTATAGCCATTTTTATAATATCTACAGTCGGCCGCATATTTCATCAGATCAAACCCATTGTTGTCTATTCCGTTAAAATAAAACGATGTTCCGCCGGTTATTATAACTCTTTTATCCATTTTTCCTTTATTATCATAATACGAGCAATATACATTATCGTTAAAAGTGACTCTACCCATCTTTTTTATGACTCCGTCGCCGACATCCACATCATACAGATATTTTTCAATTGCCGGATGAGTTTTTAGTATTACAGTATTTATATACTCTCCACCCGTTGCATTTATTTCGAGATATATCTCTCCGTCTATGTAAATATCGGCTGCGCTAAATATGATTGCATCTATTATTTTTTTACCTTTACTAGTAAAATTAATTCCCATATTAAATATTATTGTCTTGCCGAGAAAAAAGCAATGCTGATTATCATTTATATTGAGCATTTCAACTCCGTGTTTATCAATAATCAAAGTGTGGTCAAGTGTGCACGGTTTTTCACCATCATCGGTGCATGATCCCCATAGCATTGACGGATAGTCTTTGTTTTCTTTTATGAATGTGGACGCAGTTTTCGCGGGGTCACCGTTTTTGTCTGCAAGTTTATAAGTATTGTCATTCGGATGTAAATTTTTCGTTATTAAATGACCTTTATCGTCAATCCAATCCGTATTCACAATTCCGGACTCGGATTCGGTAACATAAGCTTTCTTGGTGTATTCACGACCGTTAACATAGGCTTTTGAGGTAAACTGTACCAAATCGGACGGAGCTCCTTGAGGCAGATTCCCGGATTTGGGTTCAATTTCCACAATATAATAGCCTATTTCACCGGCCTCGAGTTTTATTGTTTCGGTTAACGAATCCCTGTACGTGCCGTCGCTTTTCAGGTAAACGGGGTACGTGGTAAGTTTCACCGTTTGTCCCGGAATATATTCCCACGCCTTTATCGCGCTCTCAATACCCGAGCGCGCGAGGAATTCTATTTGTTTTGTATCCTCTTTTGCCGACGCGGCGAGGATGCTGTTTGAGGCGTAGGCGAACAGGGCGGTGGCGAGGGTGGCGACCAGGACTATTATTATCAGCGCGGTGAAGAGCGCCGCACCGCTTTTGTCGCGGATTATATTTTTCATCATAATTATTACCCGTATAGTATATAGTATTATATATTGTATATATCCCGCGATAGTGCGGGAAACGGTTAAAAATTTTTCATTTTATGTAAAAAATTATAGCATATAATTTGATAAAATGCAACAATTATTTATTCGGTAATGTTTAACGAAAAAAAACAATGGCAATCCCGTCATAATGTACAGGATTACCATTATTCATGCCATATTATTGGTATTGATACGGGAGTTATACTATTTACCGCTCACCCCGGATTTGGCGGCAGGTTCGGCGGTCTGTTTCAGGGTAAAGGTAAATTCACAGTATTCGCCGGGTTCGCTCTTTACCGAGATCTCCTCGTCGTGGGCGTCGATGATGGTCTTGGCTATATAGAGCCCCAGACCGGTGCCGGTTTTGTCCAGGCCGCGGCTCTTGTCAGTCTTGTAGAAGCGGTCAAAGACATGGGGCAGCTCCTCTGTGGGGATGCCCTCCCCTTCGTTGTAGACCGAGACATGCACTTTATGGTCGCGGGCGGTCAGGCTGATGCGGTACAGGCCCCCCTCCCTCGAGAACTTGACGCCGTTGTCGCAGATGTTGTAGAGAATCTGATGGACGGCATCCCTGTCGGCCAGCACAAACATCTTGTCCTCGTCGCTGGCAAATTCCACATTGAGTTTCTTTTCTTCAATCTGCTGCTCAAAGGAGATGAGTATCTGCCGCGCCGTTTCGCTGATGTCAAAGGGCGCCATGTTGAATTTGCGGTCGCCCGCCTGGATGCGGGTGATGTCCAGCAGGGTTGAGACCAGCCGGGACAGGCGGCGCACCTCGTTTGCGATGAGGTCGAGATAATAGGGCTGCTTTTCGGGCGGGATGACCCCCTCGATGATGCTGTCGATATAGCCGCCGATGACGGTCATGGGGGTGCGCAGGTCATGGGACACGTTGGCGAGGAAGCTGCTGCGCATCTCCTCAAGTGAGGCCAGTGAACCGGCCATGTTGTTGAAGGCGGTGGCAAGCTCGGCAACCTCATCCTGACCGATAACCGGCACCCGCACGTCAAAGTGGCCGGCGGCAAAGCTTTTGGCGGCCTTGCCCATCTCTTTAAGGGGACCGATAATCTTATCGGTGATGAAATACACGGCGATGAGGGCGGCGAGGAGTACCCACAGCGATGCCATTACCAGCGCCTTGATGGTAATCTCCACGAGGTCGTTGATGCTCTCCGCCGAGGCGCACACGAAAACCGACCCCGCCAGCTCCCCGCCGTAGATGTATACGGGGATGGCGTAGGTTATATATTTCGTCTCAAACAGCCCCGAGAGGGTGTCGCTGCGCTTGAGGGTGCCCTCCAGGACCAGCTCGTTGAAGATGGCTTCCGAAACGGTGCCCGTGACCTCCATGCCGGTGGTGAGTTCGTTTGAGATGAGTATCTCACCGCGGCGGTCGGTGATGAAGATGACCGAATCGGTATTGTACATGGCGAGGGTGGAGATATCCTGCATGATGCTCTGCTCGTCCGAGTTGATAAAATCGACAAAATCCACGGCGTCCGAGATGGCGTAGCCGTTTTCAATGTATTTCTTGACGTTGGTCGCCGTGCGGTACAATGTGTCCTGGGTGGTCCTGTTTGAATAATCGGAAATTAAAGAGCCGATAATCGCCGCGAGGATGGTAAAACTGATAACAATAATCAGCATAAAAGCCGTGATATATTTCGCGAATACGCTCTTGAACATAATTTCTCACTTCCGGTCGTTATAGAATACGGCCGGAGGACCAGGGCGGTACCTCCGGCCATATATAACCCATTGTGTCAGATTTCAGCCGTTATTCAGCTTAAAATATTGCGATTCGGTTCCGGCTCACTCGAGAATCTCGAATTTATAGCCTACGCCCCAGACGGTCTTGAGTATCCATTTGTCCGACACACCCTCCAGCTTCTCGCGCAGGCGCTTTACATGCACGTCCACCGTTCTGCTGTCGCCCAGGTAGTCAAAGCCCCAGACCTTGTCCAGCAGCTGGTCGCGGGTGAAGACCCGGTTGTAGTTGGACGCGAGGAAGTATAACAGTTCCAGTTCCTTGGGGGGTATGTCCACCGACTTGCCGTTGAGCTTGAGCTCGTATTTCTGCAGACTGATTTCGATATTTTCAAACTTGATGACCTCTTCGTCGCTCTGGTTGTCGTGGGCCGAGTAGCGGCGCAGCACCGCTTTGATGCGGGCGGACAGTTCCTTCATCTCAAAGGGCTTTACCATGAAGTCGTCTGCGCCCAGCTCCAGCCCGAGCACCTTGTCGAACACCTCGCCCTTGGCGGTTATCATAATTATCGGTTTGGACGAAACCTCGCGGATTTCACGGCAGACCTGCCAGCCGTCTTTCTTGGGCAGCATTATGTCGAGCAGTACCAGGTCGGGTTCGTACATTTTGAAAAAGCTGACGCCCTCGGCGCCGTCGTTGGCGGTTTTTACCTCGTAGCCTTCATTTTCCAGGTATAGCCTGAGCATGTCACAGATATTGACATCATCGTCGACCGCAAGTATCTTTGTACCCATCATTTTAATCCTCCGTTGTATTTGTTATGTTTAGATGTAAACTCTTAATTATGGACTTAGTTAAAAATTTGTCCATGTTCATTATATCCCATTTTGGACACATATTGGTGAACGGAAAATGAATTCTTTTATACATTTTAATTAACTTTTCGAATAAATCATGGCTTCTCTTGCTCTTTTTTATTATCTGTATTATAATACAATGATATTCGTAAAAAACGATTAATCAAAAACATAAAGAATCCAAATATTTAAATATCCAATAAAAAAAGGGGACATCAGAAAAAAATGAAACTCGGTATAGTGGGTCTGCCAAACGTGGGAAAGAGCACACTGTTCAACGCGATAACCAACGCGGGCGCTCAGGCGGCGAATTATCCCTTCTGCACCATTGAGCCCAATATCGGCGTGGTTGCCATTCCCGACAGCAGACTCGACGTGCTGGCCGACATGTACAAGCCGGAGAAATATACCCCGGCTGTTATAGAATTTGTGGATATAGCGGGCCTGGTGCGGGGCGCTTCCCGCGGTGAGGGCCTGGGCAATAAGTTTTTGTCCCATATCCGCGAGGTGGACGCGGTGGTGCATGTGGTGCGCTGCTTCGAGAACGATGACATCTCCCATGTGGAGGGGGACACCAACCCCATGCGCGACCTGGAGATTGTCAATATGGAGCTGATATACGCCGATATCGAGCTGGTGGAGCGGCGGCTGGAGCGGGCGAAGAAGCTGCTCAAGGGGGACCGCTCGCTGGAGAAGGAGATCGCCCTGCTGGAGAGGCTGCTGGCGTCGCTAAACGAGGGCATATCGGCAAGGGGGCTGGAATTTGCCCCGGAGGAAGCCGAAATGCTGGAGGACATACCGCTGCTCTCCCTCAAACCGGTAATCTACGCCGCCAATATCGACGAGGATGATATAGGCGCTCTGTCGGGGCACGGGGCCTACCTGCAGCTGCAGGAGCATGCCACCAGCGAGGGGGCCGCGGTAATCCCCATCTGCGCCTCCATTGAGGCGGAAATCGCCGAGCTGCCCCCGGAAGAAAAGAAAGAGTATCTGACAGCCGTCGGGCTTGAGCAAAGCGGGCTGGACAAACTGGTCAAAGCCGGCTACGAGCTGCTGGGGCTCATCAGCTTTCTGACCGCGGGACCCAAGGAGGTCAGAGCCTGGACCATCCAAAAGGGCACCACCGCCCCCCGCGCCGCCGGCAAGATCCACACCGACTTCGAGCGGGGCTTCATCCGCGCCGAGATTGTGGCCTACGACGACCTTGTCGCCTGCGGTTCGATGAACGCCGCCAAGGAAAAGGGCCTGGTGCGCAGCGAGGGTAAAGAGTATGTCATGAAGGACGGGGACGTGACGCTGTTTCGGTTTAATGTGTAGGCGAAAATAATTTAATCGCCACTTTACAAGTCTCCGTTTGTGTGATATAGTGAATCAAACGGATATTTTTATTTTTGCTGAAGTCATTCAAATTTTATTAAATAAACAAGTGAGGAATTAACATGATCAGAGTACTTGTATGGTGCGAAAACAAGCAGAACAAAACCGACGACGCGGTTAAGGCGGTCTACCCCAACGGCATGCACAACACCATCGCCGATTTTCTCAACGCCGACCCGGAGATTACGGCAAAGACGGCCACCCTGGACGACCCGGAATGCGGCCTGACCGACAGTGTTTTGGCCGAGACCGACGTGCTGCTGTGGTGGGGTCATATAGGCCACCACGAGGTACCCGACAATATCGCCGCAAAGGTGCAGAAGCGGGTGCTTGAGGGCATGGGACTGATTCCGCTCCATTCGGCGCATTTTTCCAAACCCTTTAAGCTGCTCATGGGTACCTCCTGCAGCCTGTCGGTGCCGGGTTTCTTCAGGGAAAAGCTGTGGTGCACCCTGCCGGGTCACCCGATAGCGAAGGGGATTCCGAATCCGGTGGATATAGAGGTTGAAGAGGGGTACAACGAATACTACGACATCCCCCAGCCCGACGAGCTGGTCTATATCGGCGCCTTCGAGGGCTGCCGCGTATTCCGCGCCGGCTGCGCCTACCACCGCGGCAACGGCAGGGTGTTCTATTTCCAGCCCGGCCACGAAACCTTCCCGATTTATCATGACAAGGTCATTCAGCAGATTATGATAAACGCCGTCAAATGGGCAAAGGGATAATCACGCAACAGTTAAGGGGCTCGCGGAGCCCCTTTTTTATGCGGTTGTGACGTAATGTTCATCCTTTTCCCATTCCGCGGGATTGTTTGATATGTATTGGCAACCTCCGATAACCTCAATTCGCACCGGGTAAACCGATAAAAAGGTG
Source organism: Eubacteriales bacterium (assembly GCA_028709565.1). Taxonomy (GTDB): domain Bacteria; phylum Bacillota; class Clostridia; order Oscillospirales; family CAG-272; genus JAQVWU01. Next base: position 72 of record JAQVWU010000172.1, on the reverse strand, counting down.
TGAAATTTATAAAAAGTTGCATAATAATTATTTTTTGCACAAAAATATCGGTTTTCAAGTGACAATCAAGTC
>JAQVWU010000171.1 GCA_028709565.1 Eubacteriales bacterium | reverse complement strand
TCCGCGCTGCCGTTGTCCAGACGGTTGTCGTTGCCGGCGGCAATATCAAAATCCCAGGGCGGACCGTAGTAGAGCTTGCCGCCGTCTTCCTTGATATACATGAAAAAGGAAGACCAGCCGACGTCTATGTTCTTCATAAATTCCTGCAGTATATACATGTCAACGCAGGACCGGACATCAACAAGCGCTTCAAAGGCGGAACGGTCGCCCGACATTATGGCGTCTTCCACCGCCTTGAAATAATCTATGAGATATCTCACCTGTTCGGGTGATTTGGTATCGCTTTTTATGGAATAGGGCAGACCGTATACCCAGAAATGGTCAACGTTTTCGGCGCCTTCGTAATAGCGGTCAAGCTCGATGAAATAACCGCTGTCGATTTCTGTGGTTTGCTTAATATTTACCCTGTTTTTCTGCACCTCCACCTGCTCGCACAGCAGATAAACACCGTTATAACGCCCGTTCACATACAGGTCCACAAAAGCATTGGAGGACGAACATTCAATGCCCTCGAACCTGTTGCCCAGTTCAAACCCCATACGGTTGCGGAACATGGACTGATCGCAGTGATTGGCGAGCAGCACCCAGCTTTTTGCGTTCCCCGTGTCAATACCGAGCAGATTTATACTTTCGTCAAACTGCAGCCGGTAGGATTTTTTATCCATGATGTTCCATGTGGCGTTGCCCCGGCCCCGGATTCTGCCGGGTATATTCGCGATATTATGTTCATCGGACGCGGCGCCGTAAACCGAAAAGGTTGTCTGGATATAATAATCACGTGAGTCTATGGCGCGTCCGTTCAGGGTGTCAACGGCAATTACGGGCAGACCCATAAAATCATAATCGAAGAGTGCCTCTGTCTCCGTATCATCGTATATGATATCGCCGCGGCGGGTCGGCGACATATATCCGTCGCTCCAGCCGACAAATTTATAACCGAGATGGGCGGAGGCGCGCACATATGAGGAGGGCACACCGGCGTACAGCGGCTGGTATGTTTTGCCCGTGAGCTTACCGCGGGAATAATCACAGCTGTATGACGCAATGCGGAAGCCCTCGTATGAAGGCGGATCCCTTGTCTCCTCCTGCTCCTGATCGTTATGGCTGCAGGATAAAAAAACCAAAAACAGGGCGGCACAGAGGAGCGCTATCGATAAAAATAACGGTTTCTGTGTTCCCTGTTTGATTTGTATTAAATACGCTTTCATTTGATTGACAGAAAACGATCAGGGGTGATGCCGCATCTTTCGGCGAAACGCGCCATGCTATCATGGCGGGAAAAGGAAGCAGGGGTATGCGCGTCGCTGGCCGTGTGAAAAACGCAGCCGCAATCCCGGGCTATTGAGAAGATGCGGACATACTCCTCGTAAAACGGGCTGTCCAATACCGAATGATTCAACTCGATACTCTTGTCTTCCGCCGCCGCCAGGCTGAAGCAGCCGCGATAGTCGTCATCGGTTATCGCCTCGAATATTGCCGGGGCGACGGCTTTATCAAAGCCCATCGGCTCAAAGGGGTGAGCTATGCCGGTGGGTACGCCGAGACTGACCCGCGCCGCCTCGTTGAAATTGTCAATCATCCACAGGCGTATATCCGACGCGTCGGTCACCGAAGCGGGTATGGTATAGCCCTTCATATGGAAGTGGTTCGCGGGGATCAATACAAAAGAGAAGTTTTTTGCCGTCTGCGGTGAAATGCCGACAATACCTCCCTCCGTTTGGCTCATACGGCTGCCGATGAATTCGGTTTCCGCGCCGTACAGCACGCGAATGCCCTCATATTCGGGCGGTATGGGTTCGCGCAGACGCATGACATGCGCCAGGTTCTGAGGTCGGTACCAGCCGGACGCGCCGGGGATACCTTCATCCCAGAAGTGATCGGTAAAGCAGACGGTGGTAATGCCTTCCTCCGGACAGCGCTTGAGATAGTTTTCGGGCAGCGCGTCAGCCCGGGCGCAGGAGGATAAAAACGTATGGACGTGAAGATCGGCGGTCAGTTTCATAACAAACTCCGTTTATGTAAATTTATTATCAGGATCGGCGATTGTTTTATCTCAGCTTTTTGGCGCGTATATCGGTTCCCGTGAATTCGAGGAGCATAAATTCGCCGAACAGGCGGCTGGTTATGCGGTCATTGTAACGGCGGCGCAGTTCGTCGGCGGTCAGATTGGTGTTCAGTATGATGGAACGCTCATAATTTATCCGCGTGTTAATGATATTATACAGACATGAGATGGTAAACTGGTTGGTCATCTCCGACCCCAGGTCATCGATTATCAGCAGATCACAATCAAAATAACGGGGGGTGCGCCGTTCGGCGTCATCGTTATAACCGCGGTTGAAGCGTTCATTTTCGAAGTCGGAAAAGACATTCTGGGCGGTGTCATAAACCACATCGTATCCGCGGTCGATGACCACTTTGGACATGGCCGTGGTCAGGTGGGTCTTGCCCAGTCCGGTATTGCCGCGCAGCAGCAGATTGGTGCGTCTGGCCGTATCGAACTCATCGGCGTATCTGCGGCAGACAGACAGAATGTGCTTTATGTTGTCCAGCGACTTTTTGTTGTCTTTATAATAAGAGAGGTCAAAAGATTCGAAATTCTGTGTTTTTATCAGGCTGCCCAGACCCGAACTCTCGTATCCCGCCATGGTCAGGGCGCGTTTCATGCAGGTACACATGGTAAATCCCACGCTGCCGGTGTCATGGCATAGGTCACATTGATATTTTACATCGGTATAGTCCTCGGGATAACCGTGATAGCGGAGCCATTCGCCGCGAACCGCCTGCAGTTCCTCGGTTTCGCGCCGGATTGCGGCAACCCGTTCATCAAGACCTTCCTTACCCGCCATGGCTTCCCGGAATACGCGCATACCTGTTTCGGCGAGCGCGTCATCTATGCGGCGCAGCTCGGGAAAGCGGGCATGCAGCTCCTCGCGCCTTTCCTGGGCTTCATCACGCGCCCGGGCGTACTTCGTTTCGAACTCCCGCTTTACACGGATATAGTTATCACGATTATAGGCCATTTATGATTGCCTTTCAATACATTATACTTAACCATCTGTCTTCTGTCTATTTCTGTCGTTTTATTTTGCGTTTTCATAACTTTTTTTCAACGCGAGCGCGTAGAATTCATCGGTATCAAAACTGCCGCTCCCGTTTTTGCCGCTCTGCTCTCTGCCGGTCTTATATGCCAGCAGCGCGGCGTCGATCTCGTCGATTGCCGTATAACCCGCCGTATGCCAGTTGTCCAGAATTCTGTTCATGTAGGCCAGGGACAGCTTGCCGTTTCGGGTGTTGTCAATCATAATCTGGTAAGCCCTTTCGATTATCTCGATCGGATAACCGAATTCAGTCGTCCAGCGTTTTATGTAACTGCGTTCGCTCGGGGTCAGGGTGCGGTCGCCGAAACCAAACAGTTTCCGCAGTTTTCCTTCCGCGTTCTCGTATGCTTCCTTTCTCTTGATATACGTTTCGAGCTTTGCCAGGTTGTCAACACCCTCATTGTAAAGATTATATGCGGTGCGTTCCACATAATGAACCGATGTTTTTCCGCGTTCCCGGCAATATGCGAAGAGCATGAGGATATGTTCGTTTTCAAGCCCCAGATATTCGGACATCGCTATCACCTTATTGATTTCCAATACATTGAAGATTTTTCCGGCAATATTCTGGCACTCGTCGAGCATTTTACGGCGGCTGCCATCGTTTTCGTCCAGCATAACCTTCAGTTCGTCGCCGGAATAAACGGGAGCCTGGTCGGTGGGGTGTTTCTTTTGCGGTTTTTTATCGTCTCCGGCGTCTTTTTCAATCCTTTTCTCCTCATCGATTTTATCGCCGGATTCGGTCTGTGTGATAACCCCCGTTTCGCTCCAAAAACGGAGCGAGGTTTCCGCTTTGTCACGCCGGCAGCCGACGCGTTTGGCTATCTCCCCGCTGTCGCAATTCTCGCGCAGGGCGGCGTCGGAAGCCAGCACAATCAGGGTCTTCAGGTCGGTCATGTCGGCCTGAACGAGGTTATCCGCCGCGGTCCGGGGGAGCGCGAAGACATCGTTCCCGTAATTAATGCGTATATTCATGGGTTTTGTCCTTATAGTTTACTGCCTGCCGCCGTTATGAATCTCACAGCACAGACCCATAAGGCAGTCGTGCAGGTTAATGTCAACCACCGCGACATCGTTTTTTGCGCGGTCGGCGCGAATATCCTCTCCCGTAAAGTTCCATATGCCGCTCACACCGGCACGGACCGCAGCCCCCGCGGTTTCCACCGCCATTTCGCGGGGAACCGCAAGGACGGCTATATCGGTTTCGTTTTCGGTGCACCATCTTTCAAAATAACTCATGGGCAGCACGGTCAGGTCCGCGGTTTCGGTCCCGGCGAGGGCGTCGTCAAACAGGGCGCGCAGGGTTACACAGCGCAGGTCGAACACCGGATGTTTCGCGAGCGCCAGCCCGATTCCGGTGAGCCCCGCTATTACGGTGTTATAATTGCGGTTTGCACCGACTATTTCACCTATACCGCTGTACAAATCTTTGACATTATAGCCGTAACCCTGCAGACCGAATTCCCCGACAAGACTCAGATCCTGCCGTATCTGCGAGGCGGTGATGCCCATCATCGATGAAAGCTCACCGGAGCTTATACGCAGCACATCGGCCCCCAGCAGTTCGCGGGCAAAACGGTAATAACGCGGTAGCCGCCGGCGTACCGAAGACGGAAGATTGGTATTTTTCATATCTGATCAGATTAGTTTTCCTTTTACGTATTCTGTAAACTCCTCACAGGTTGCGCCGCCTGCGCGTCCGGTGACGGTGAGTTTCTTCTCTTCAAACATGCATATATCGAGGGCGCGGTCCAGTTTATCGGCCGGGGTCTGATATCCGATATGGGACAGCAGCAGAGCCAGCGCGCGCAGCATGGAGCATGGGTCTGCGTAGATGCCGCGGCCTTCCTTCATCATGCGCGGAGCCGAACCGTGAATGGCTTCGAACATGGCGTAACGTTTGCCGATATTCGCCGAACCGGCGGTTCCGACCCCGCCCTGAAATTCAGCCGCTTCATCGGTTAAAATGTCGCCGTAAAGATTCGGCAGGATAAACACACGGAAATCGGTGCGGCGTTTTTCGTCCACCAGCTTGGCGGTCATGATGTCGATAAACCATTCGTCGGTGTGTATTTCGGGATATTCTTTAGCCATTTCCTCGCATATGCGCAGGAATTTGCCGTCGGTGGTCTTGATTACGTTGGCTTTTGTTATGATGGATACCCTGTTCTTGCCGTTGTTTTTAGCGTATTCGAAGGCGAGTCTGGCGATGCGTTCGGTGCCTTCGGTGGTGGTAACGCAGAAATCAATCGCCAAATCATCGGTTACATGCATGCCCTGGCTGCCTACGGCGTAACTGCCCTCGGTATTTTCACGGAAGAATGTCCAGTCAATTCCTTTATCGGGAACCCGGACGGGGCGCACATTGGCAAACAGGTCGAGGTTTTTCCGCATTGCCACATTGGCGCTTTCTATATTGGGCCACTCGTCGCCGGCGCGGGGGGTTGTGGTCGGTCCTTTGAGAATGACATCGCATTTATACAGCTCTTCCATAACGTCGTCGGGTATGGCTTTGTTCTGCGCGGCGCGATTCTCAATGGTCAGTCCGTCGATGTTCTTTATTATAATCCTGCCGCTTGCTATATCATCGGCAAGCAGAAACCGCAGAACGGAAGCGGTCGCCGAGGTTATTACCGGCCCGATACCGTCTCCGCCGCAGATACCTATTGTTATTTTATCAAGGGCGGCATAGTCGACCGTTTCGCGGGAAGCGTTTATACGCTCCACCCGCTCAAGCTGTCCGCGCAGCAATTCCTCAAATTTTTCGGCAGCGGCTTTGATTTCGGCGTTGTATTTTAAATTCATAGTTCTTCCTTTGTATTATTAATTTGTTTCTGATTATATTATACCGCATAGGCGTTCATCGATGCACCGGATGTATTGCCGGCAAGGAATTCATAATATCCCTGGGCGCCTATCATCGCGGCATTGTCGCCGCACAGCGATAACGGCGGGATAAACAGCCTGAGCCCGTTGAGTCCGGCATAGTCTTTGAGGGCCGAACGCAGATGCGAATTTGCCGCGACCCCGCCCGATACCGCGACGGTGTCATATCCTGTCAGGCGCAGTCCGCCGTCTATGCGCTTTATAAGCGAATCGGTGACAACGGCGGTAAAAGAAGCGGCAATGTCCTCTGTTTTGCAGGGCATTCCCCGCTGCCCGCAGGTGTTTATATAATTTATAACGTGTGTTTTAAGCCCGCTGAAGGAAAAGTCCAGCGTGTCGCCGGCAATGGCTGCCGAGGGCAGCTTTATCGCGTTCCGGTTGCCCTCCGATGCCAGGCGGTCCATTTCCGCGCCCCCGGGGTAGGACAATCCCATACAGCGCGCCACCTTATCGAAAGCCTCGCCGCAGGCGTCATCGCGCGTGCGGCCGACGGTAATAAAATCGGTATAGCCCCGGACATCTATGAGCGAGGTATGCCCGCCCGAAACAACCAGCGCCAGAAAGGGCGGTTTAAGCGGCTCGGTCAGG
>JAQVWU010000003.1 GCA_028709565.1 Eubacteriales bacterium | reverse complement strand
ATTCGTGGATGGTTCCAAAAAGTTTCCGGCGCCGGTCAATGCCGACGGTGCGCAGTGCGTTTGATATCTTTATCAGCAATTTCAGCGCTTTGTCCTTCTTGCCATCCTCCGCGCTTTGCCAGATCTTTTTATAAAATGCTTCGGCAAAAGCCGGAACAAGGTAAATATATGCCGGTTTAAACAACTGAAGATTTTTCGCTACATTGCGTATTTTGTCGTTTATGCAGATTGTGGTGTGCATATGAAGCGATACGAGCAGTCCGCAAACCGATTCATAGGTGTGATGATAGGGAAGAACCGACAAACAGGTATCGAATACGGTGGAGATTTGCAGGCCGTAATATACACAGGAAACAAGGTTATGCTCGGACAGCATTACACCTTTTGCCATTCCGGTGGTCCCGGAGGTATAGACAAGCATCTTAAGTTCATGGGGATCGTTTTTTTGATTGAGGAAGGGCGACGGATCGGCTGACGCAAGCATTCGTCCCTGATTAAGAAGCGTATCGAAGGATAAATATTGACCGTCATCGGCAGCGCGGTCAAAACCTATAAAATTGTGTATGCCGCTCAGACGGTCTTTGTTCTCATCGAATGTTTTTTCATACTGCCCGGAATAAAAAATGACTTCGCTGTCGCTGTTGTTTATAATATTGATAATATCATCCGGCGGCAGTTCCTTATCAACCGGTACAAAGACACCGCTGCAGCCCAGCATAGCCAGATATGCAACTACCCAATTATAACTGTTTTCACCTATACAGGCGACATGCAGCCCGGACAGACCGAGAGAGGTCAGAGCGCAGCCCAATGCCGTCACATCGGCATAAAACTCTTTATATGTTTTTGCGATGACGGTATTATCCTCACTTTTAAACTTAAAGGCAATCGCATCACCCGCTTCCCTGACGGCAATATCAAGCATTTCTTTGATATCGGAAAACGGAGTCACGTCATACAGGGGATAATTTTTTTGTTTTTTCATAATTAATGCCACAATCTCCTCATGAATTTTAAATATAGATTCAGCCGCATGTTACATAGTATTAAAAACTATTATATCACGTTTCCATATCCTTGTCAATAACAGTTTGCCCGGTAGGAAAGATATTGTTCATCGGTTTATCGTCTTATCGAATGCCTTTTTATATAAGAATATAACGGAGTTTTATTAATAATTATGTATAATATTGATGATATAGTCGGATATCATTGTCCGCGCTGGAACGAACTGCCCGATATAGAGTTATATATGGACCAGGTCCTTGTTTTTATCGAAAAAAACACGGCTGTATTTGCCGAAAGCGGAAATTGTAAATCGCTTACAAAAACCATGATTAATAATTATGTGAAGCAAAACAAAATCAAACCGCCCGTAAAAAAGCGTTATAATAAGACTCATCTCGCGTATTTTATGGTGGTGAGTATTCTTAAACGCTTTATGAATTTATCGGAGTTAAGCGACGGGATTATTACGGTGCGCAGAAAATACACACCTGAAAGGGCATATAACCTGTTTTGTGACGGTTTTGAGGCTTCGCTGAAAGGTGTTTTCCTTGGAAAAGATATGTCCGCTAAAGAAAAGCCGGCGGATGAAATAGCCCTGGTAAATACCGTAACGGCGGCATATGCAAATATGCTGTATGCACGTTATCTGATATATATAAACTCGCAGAAATAACACCCGGGACATACAAAAAATGATAACCGAAGAGAATAAAGCACCTCATCAAAACAGACTGCGCGGGAATATAATGCTTATGATAACCGCGTTTATATGGGGATTGGCATTTATAGCCCAGTCCGTGGGCATGGACTATGTGGGACCGTTCACATTTAATTTCGCCCGTTTCGTTATAGGCGGTTTGATACTTATTCCAAGCCTGTTTTTTCTTGATAAAATGGGCATTACCCGGGCGCCGGAGGGCAGAGCACAGTATAAAAAGCTTGCCGCCGGCGGTATCAGCTGCGGTGTTTTATTATTTATCGCGTCAAGCGCCCAGCAAATCGGCATTATGACCACCTCAGCGGGCAAAACGGGTTTTATTACCGCGCTTTATATAGTATTGGTTCCGGTAATCGGCCTGTTTATGGGGAATCGTCCGTCGGCGCGTATCTCGGTAAGCGTGCTTATCGCCATGGCTGGTATGTATCTTTTATGCGTGGACGAAGCCTTTGTTATTAACCGCGGAGATATTTTTGTTTTGGCGAGCGCATTGTTTTTTGCCTTTCACATTGTGGTAATCGATTACTTTGCCCCCAGGGTTGACTGCGTGCGCATGTCCTGTATACAGTTCTTCGTTGCCGGAGCTCTCAGCGCCGCAATGATGTTTATCTTTGAGAAACCTGATGTATACTCGCTGTGGAACAGCCGGATTCCGGTGTTATACGCCGGAGTATTTTCATCCGGGGTCGCTTATACACTTCAGATTGTAGGGCAGAGAGAAACAAAACCCGTTATAGCGTCGCTGATATTAAGCTTCGAATCGGTGTTTGCCGCTGTTGCGGGTGTTATAATTCTCAACGAATCTTTCACATACAGGGAACTTGCTGGTTGTGCGCTTATGTTTATTGCCGTATTAACGGCACAACTGAAAGACCTCCGAAAGGACATTGGTTTTGAGAAGTAAAAAAGATGCGCTGTATTCGGTTCTTGCGTTTATTCTGCCCGCTGTAATATTATCGGCGGTGCTGTCCGTTAACGGGATTTATCCGTTCGGAGATAAAAGTATATTGATATACGACCTCCGAAGCCAGTATATAGATTTTTTTGCTTCGCTGCGCGGCGGCATTCAGTTTTATTCGTTTAACAGAGCTTTCGGTGGGGATTTCTTTACCTTGGCCGCGTATTATCTGTTGTCTCCGTTTAATCTTATTATATTGCTGCCATGGAACAATATTATAGGCGCGGTTACTTTAATCTATTATCTTAAGGTTATGACGGCGGGTCTTACGTTATCTGTTTTTTTACGCCGGACCCGTTTGTTTGTTCTTGATAAGAAATTTACGCCGTTGTTTGCGGTAATCTACACGTTTTGCGGATTTGCCGTCATATACGCACAGAATCTTATGTGGCTGGATGCTTTATGGCTGCTTCCGCTGATTGCGCTGACAACCGAAATTTTGGTATCGGAGGGCAGACAGATACCGTTCGTTATCGCTGTAGCCGCGGCGATGGTGATAAATTTTTATACGGGATTCATGCTCGTGTGCTTTTCTCTTGTTTATATATGCTTTTTACTGCTAACCATTGAGCATTGCGCCAAAGGGCGGACCTTCCTGAGATCTTTTACCGCGATATTTACCGGTTTATGCCTGTCATCGGCAATCGTCTTCACGGCATACAATAAACTTGCGCAGACAAAAATGACCGATGAAAATCTGCTGTCGGCGGCAGCCTCTAACTTTTTTGAGGGTTTTTCTGATTTTTTCGATTTTGTTTTTTATGTGTCCCTCGCTGCCGGGACGGTATGCCTGATTTTGATTGCCGCGGACAAAGGGAAAATAACAGAGCAGCATATATCGGCTAATCCGGGGGCTGTGATTATTGCCGCCGTCATAACCGCCGCCGTATTTATTTTATTGTGTGTCTTAAACGCCGAGTCTTTAATTGACGCGCTCAAAGGACACCTGCCCTTTGCATACAATCTCGATGTGCCTCCGTTGTACTGTTCTTCGGTATGCGTAATTCTGGCCGCGATGCTGCCGATTTTATGCTGCAAAAACCGTCAGATAAAGGCGCTGCAATATATGACCCTGTGTTTATGGGTATCTATGCCGCTGGTCTGTCCCCAGCTGGATCTGCTGCTGCATTCCGGTCAGACCCCGATTTCCTTTCCGGCACGCTATTCATATATCGTTTCTTTTGTTTTAATACTGACTGCGGCATATACGCTTTCGTCCGTTAAAATAAACCGCATACCGGCCGCCGCCGTGTTTGTGGTCTCGGTTATTATCTTACTGGAACTGTCAGTCAACGCCGCTTTTGCTTTCAGATATAACGAGGATGTTTATTACGGTTATTATCCCAAAAAAAGTTACGACAGTTTTATATCGGTGAATAACGACGCGCTGAAAAAAGTCGGCGCTAATACGCGTACGGAGAAAAGTTACTACCGTTACCTTAACGATTCCATGGCATTGAATTATCGGGGCCTGACCCACTATTCTTCTTTATACAGGCGCTCCTTCAACGCGGTGATGCGCCGGTTGGGATATGCTTCAAGCGAGTATTGGCTGTCTTATTTCGGCTCGACACCGGTTTTGGATTCGCTGTTCGGTATAGATTATATACTGGATATGACAGATGCCGATTACGCATCACATTTGCTGATAAAAAGAATCGGATTTTCCTACGCCTCCGATTTTTATGAGAAAACAGGTTCCACAAAACTGATTGATGTATACCGGAATACGCACGCGCTTCCGGTCGCTTATGCAGTTGACAACCGGTTCCTTTCCGCCGATTTCAGCGGAGCAAATCCTTTTGAAACGCAAAACAATCTCCTTTCCGCGATGACCGGCAAAAAGGAGACGCCGTTTATAGGTCAAACGGCGATAAAGCAGGATGCGGGCGAAAAAAACTCCGTGTCATATAAGCTTAAAGCCTCGCGGGAGGGCACTCTCTATATGTATATTCACTCCTCCGCCAATACACCGTGCGCGATATATATAAACGATATATATTATGCTAATTACCAGACGGCGCAAGCAGCTGTCGCATATACCGTCTATCTCGGACCGAGCAAAAGCGGTGAACCGGTGGAAATAAGACTCGAACCTATATCAGGAGAGCTTAATTACACATCAATAGACTTTTATATACTGACAAAAGATTATACCGATATCATCGACAGACTGCGGACCGGCGCGGCAGCGGTGTCGGATCTCAGGGGAAACAAAATCAATATTAAAGCAAAAGAGGGCGGCTTAATCTTTTGTTCCATACCGTATGAAGAGGGTTGGAGAATCGCTGACGGCAGCGGGGAACTAGGGCAGGCAAACGGATTTTTGTGCGTTAAACTTAACGACGGAGCCGATTATGTTGAACTTGTATATACCCCGCCGGGCTTTTGGCAGGGCTGCCTGTTATCAGCCGTTGGTCTGATATTATTGGTTGGTATGATAATCAGAGAACGGGGTATAGCGGATATCAGGAAAAATTGCGCGCGAAGGTGTCGGTAACCTCTTTTTCAGATACGCCCGACATAATATAGCGGCAGGGGTATAAAAAACTGCCGACCCTTTCAAATAAACCGTAATTAAAAGTATTATTACCCGTAAATGTAATCTCGGCTATATTCTCGTCGTTGGCATACAGGACAACATAATATAAAAAACCGTAATAGCCTCTTGATGATACCGGCTGTGAACCTGATATTTTCCCGATAAAAGCCGTAATATGCCCGATACCGGCATCCTCGCTTATTGTTTTGATGTTTCCCGTTATACTGTCAGTGATTTTTATCGATGTAATATCCGAAAGTTCACATTCTGAAAAATCAATTACATCAGCGATATAATAATCACCGTCACATGTTGGCAATTCAACTTCAACGGTGACCGCCTCCGGGGATATGGTTTCTGCGTTATCGGGTTTTAGCCGGTTCAAAACAAAGAACGCAGCGACTGCGCATGTGATTAACGAGAGGGCGAGCACCGAGTAAAACGCCTTGCTTTTTAATAATTTACCTCAGCTCCTTGTCACATATATAAAGCTGACGTTTCGGGTATTGTTTTGTTCCCGTATTTTAACTAAAAACACAGCGCAGCCGGATGCTAAACGGCTGCGCTGTGTCGAAGCTTAGGATTATCCCATTTCACTGAATTTATCAACTGATTTTTGTATGCGGTCGATGCTGGCCTTTTCATTTGCAGCGTAGTATGACGCGAAGTTGTTGTCCTTTTTACGCCCGACCATATGGTCCAGCGTGTATACCAGTCCCCATTCGTCGTATATGTCGGCGTAATCCCCGGTTCTGCCGCCGAGTATGATGTCAATCATTGCCGCGGAATCCTCATCACGTGTCAGTTTGGTTTTCAAGGCCACATCGTAAACGGCCGGGCGTATGGTTTTATAACCCTCGGCGGTTATCGCCTCGGTTAACAGACCTGTACGTTCGGTATCGATAATGGTAACGGGGATACCGATCAACGCTCCGTGGGCGCTGCCGTGGGAATAATATTCCGACTGGGTTTCATCAAATTTCGGAAAGGGCAGTATGCCGAAATCGTCATCCATATCACGCATGGAAGCCCCGGTCGCGTCGGTGAGCAGACCGGTGTGGAACAATATTCGACCCGCCGTAAATGCGGTCATCGCGCCCGCTTCATGAACATATGAATATTCATATTCATGCAGCAGCGAATAGCATTTTTCTACAATCGAAACCATACGCTCGGTATTGATTGCCAGAACGGGCGTGCCGTCCTCGTCGCGTTTGGTGGTCGGCTGATCGGCGGCCGATTGAAACATGAACATTAATCCGGCAGCGGTACCGAAACCGTAAAGGTCGTTTTCAATGTCAACAGAGGCGTCTCCGTTCAGGTCCGCTCCTACCAGACGTGTGTATTCTATAAACTTATCGAGGGTGAAAGCGCCGGTGTTTGTCGTTTCATACAGATTATCGGGGAGATATTCGTCAGCAAGTCTTTTATTAAAATACATACATCCCGTAAAGGTAATATTATCGATATCATAATAACCCAAAGCGACAAAGGATTTATCGAAGATGGTATAACTGTCGATTATATTTTTTGACCACCAGGGTTTATTGAAATTAAGATGGGGTATATTCTGCAGATCGTACAGTAAACCCTGCAGCGCGACATCTCCGAGGTGACGGAAGTGCCAGACTACCGCGTCACATATGTCATCGCCGGCAGCCACTGAACTGATAAGCTCGGTTGCATTGCCGTCGGCGCCGGTGAGCGGTTCGGTAATTTCGATATTAAAGCGATCCTCCACGTCACGATTACGCCGATACACGGCGTCCTCGATAACGTCACCCGAGAGTTCCTCGGTGTAAAGACCGCCCGCATGGCTGGGGCAGCAATTTCGGGTATAAAAACGGAATTTATAACCTTCATAATCAGTATCGGGAAGATCATCGGATATTTCCGTTTCACCTGCGGTTGTTTCACCGGTAACCGCAGTTGTCACGCCGCTTTCCGCATTATTGTTTGAGGCGCAGGAAAAACAGCTGAAAATTATTGCGAACAGCAGGAACAGCGCTGTCAGTGATTTCGTTTTCATGTTTTAACAGACCTTTCGTTTAAAATATTATATAAAAATTACCGATTCTATTTCTATCGGGGTGTATATATTTCACTGTCGGATGATTCTAAATCATCGGCTGCAGTCGCTTCATCGTCGTCGGTATCTTCTATACAAAATCCCGATAAACGCAATGAAAAGACAGTTTTTTCGGTTTGAGGTTTTGTTCTTCTTTTTTTATTTTTAGAAGCGGCGGCGTGTTTGATGAGTTTATAGAGTTCATAGATGATGAATATTGCAGCAGGGCATAATATTGACACAACGGCGTAGGGCAACGTATGTCTGACCATTGCGAACAGGTTTCCCGCCGAAGTTAACTGTCCTCCGGCAATAAATACGGCTGTAAGTATTAAAACAAAGCCGTAGACACGATTGAAGGAGACTGATACAAAAACACTTCGGTCTTTTTTTATTTCACTCAGCAAAACGAACTGTGAAAGAATAACACCGCAGAATGCCGCCGATGACAGCATGTCCGGTTTGATTTCAATATGAAAATATTTCAATATCGCGGGAATGAACGCCGTAAGCGCGGAGGCGATTAAACCGAACAGAATGGATTCGGCATTGTGGCGGAACGGGTGTCTGAGTTTTTCCTCGGTATCGATGGGGGTTGGTATTATATCATGAGCCGGTCTTTCAAAGGCAATAATAATGACGGCGGCAAAGTCAACAATAAGTCCGCAAAACAGCAGCTGAACGGTATTGAGCAGCACGGTACCGGTGAATATGGAATATAAGACAATAAAAAACCGCATTGATTGTGAAGCCAGTAGATAGCGAACCCCTCGCAGCAGATTCTGATATATTACCTTGGAGTATTCCACGGAGTTTACCATTGCGTTAAAACCGCCCGAGCCGATTTTGTCGGGCTCCGATACAATAACATCGGAAACAAAATTTATCGCGTCACAACCTGTTTTTGAAGCTGCTTTGGAGTTTTTTAAATAGACCGGAATGCTTCTGTCCGTGATATCGACCCTTGTCTTTTTGGCTTTTGACGAAATGGTAATGCTTTGGGAAAAGCCGGCATCGGCCTCATCAAGCAGAGATATTTCATCCAATTCCCGGGCTAGGAAACCGACAATCTCACCGCTGTCCTTGAGATATCTGATCAGCGTTTGCTTTTGATTTACCGAAAGACCCTCGTAAAGGCGATACATATGTATATTTGCGCGAAACAGTCCGTCTTTTATTGTGTACAGACGCTGTGAGTTGATTATCTCGTCATCGCCGCTGATAATGCCGAGAGCGCCGGCTATGTAACGATTATTGTCATTCACATCGTCGCAGGTCATTATTATCTTCATGTTCGCCGCGCGGCAATGCGCTATTTTCATTGCCGCGCCCGGCAGCATTTTCTCACGTATGCAGAGAAGTCCTTCCAGTGTCATGTCGGTTTGACATGAGACGATACGTGTGAGGTTGTTATAGCTTGTATTTTTTGAAGCCACCGCTATTACGCGAAAGGCTTCCTTTGTAATCAGCGAGGCGGTTATGCGGAAATCGTTGAGCTTTTCGGCGGTCATGGGCAGCACCCGTCCTTTTTCCGAGTAATAACGACAAACACCTAAAATCTGCTGGGCGTCTCCGCGGACTACTGCTACATTGTTGCCGCCGTATTCGACAAGTGTGGTTTCAAAACGGTTATGCCCTGATGCCGGCAGGTGTTCAATTATAGGATAGCGATTTTCCAGATCTATATTATACAGCCCGTATTTTTGAGCTGCCGCAATTATTGTGTCCTCCTCGGGAGAGTATACATTTTCATTGCGCATGTTGTTGGCGACAAGCCTGTTGCCGCCGTACAGACCAGTGGAGATTACGGCATATCGCAGCGTATTTGCGGAATTCTCGGCAAAACCCCGCATATTGGCATTCATGGTGATACCGTTGGCTACAATTCGTTCGATTTTAGCTTCGCGGACCGAAAACAATGCTTCCCTTGGGACAATAAGGCATGACATCTCTTTTAATGTGGTAAGTTTAGCCGTGTTTTTAATCAGCGCGCCTGAATTTACCTCTTTATTACGCTGAAAGGCTCCGAAGATTCCGCATGCAACTATTATATAACCGAATGCCGTATAGAATTCACTCATTGATGCAACGGCGAGGGTAAGACCTGTAAGAAATATCTCGAATAATCCGAGTAAATTTAAACTGAATACGAGGTTGAGCACGGTCAGCGCCAATATCATAACAATCATGAACATGCTCCATACCGAGCAGTATCTTTTCAATACTTTAAAAACCGGAAGCTGCTCATGTGTTACGAGAGGTTTGCTTTTACCCATTGCGCAGACAAGCGTATTGTCCCCCGTGTCACAGACTATGGCTTTACCGCTGCCGTGGGTTATAATTGTGGCAGCGTAAATCATATTCCTGCGTTCCGAAATGGGAATGTCACGGTGTTCGATAAAACCCGCGTCTTTTTTCGCCGATTGTGTGACACCGGTCAGATTGACTTCAAGCGCGGTCAGCGCGCTGCTTTCAATGAGGCGGGCGTCGGCGGGCACGATATCGCCTGCTGAGATAAATATGATATCACCGGGAACCACAAGTTCCTGTTTTACCATATATAACTTGCCTTCCCGCATTACCTTGGCTGTAGGGAGGGCATGACGCATCATACCCTCCAAAACTCTGTGTGCCTTGATATAGGTTAAAATCGTAGATATTATATTGACAGACAGAATACCGATTAAAACCGCCGCGCTGATATTTTGCTCGAATAACATTGCCAGCAGGGCGGTAATCACAAGCAAAATCGAAGTGAAATCGGTTAAAATATGCTTAAGATATACATAAAACGGACCGTGGGAGACAGGGTATATTATATTGCTGCCGTGCTGCCTGAGACGTGAGGCGGCGTTTTTCCTTGTCAGACCGCTGTAAAGGGAAGATTTAAGCTTTGATTCTGTCTGTTCCGGTGTATAATCATACCATTTCTCGGTCATCGTCGTTTTTTACGGGTACCGGCATATCGGCGTCGCTTTCATAAAGAAAGGTAAGCGCTTCGCCGTCGTCGGAGATACCTATATTGATAGATTTGGTTTTTTTGCGGTAATTGGATATTATATGGTTGGCGATGACATCTTCAACCTCTGTCTGTATATAGCGGCGCATGTTTCGGGCGCCATATTTACCGCTGAATGATTTTCGCGCAATAAAATTCGACGCCTCATCGGAATATGACACGGTGATATCCTTTTCCCGCATGACATTTATCAGGTCATTGAGCATAATATGAGCGATGGCGGCAAAATCCTTTTCGTCAAGTGAACGGAATGTGATGATTTCATCTACGCGGTTGAGGAATTCGGGGCGCAGAAAGTCCGATAAGGCTTTTTGCGTGCGGTCCTCGGTTTGCGTATGGGTTGATGAGCCGAATCCGGCCGTATTCATGTTCAGGTTCGAACCGGCATTGGTAGTCATAACTATGATGGTGTTTTCAAAGTTAACCTGTTTGCCGTGAGCGTCGGTAATATGACCGTCGTCCAATATTTGCAACAGCACGTTTAACACATCCGGATGAGCTTTTTCAATTTCATCAAACAGTATAACCGAGTATGGCTTGCGTCTGATTTTTTCGGTCAGCTGGCCCGCTTCATCATACCCGACATAACCCGGGGGAGACCCGATGATTCTGGACACGGAGTGTTTTTCCATAAATTCAGACATGTCAAGCCTGATTAAAGATTCGGGTGAATTGAACATATCGGCGGCAAGTGTTTTTACAAGTTCGGTTTTGCCGACGCCGGTTGTTCCCGCGAAAATAAATGAAACAGGCTTTCGTTTATATGAAACACCGGCTCTGTTCCTTTTTATGGCGCGTACTACCGATTCGATTGCCGCGTCCTGACCCACAATACGCTGTTTTAACCGCGTATCGAGCTGGTCAATCCGGGCAAACTCGTGCTCGGTAATATTGGACGCCGGTATGCCGGTCCAGATTTCGATAACCTGAGCCAGATCGGCGTGAGACAGCGCAATCTTGTCGCGTTCGGCCGAGAGCTCATTGAATAATTTCATGTCGTTTATTTCGCGTACCTTGAGATCAGCCAGCCTTCTGTATTTTTCCGACAGTTTTGAATCATCGGTTTCTTCGGTTGTTTCAAGCGCGGCTTTTTCCGCTTTGGTTGCTTCCAGGGAAACCTTTAACGATTCCAGACGGTTGATGCAGGATGAATTTAAGGCCAGATAAGCCGATGCTTCATCCAGCATGTCAATGGCTTTATCGGGCAAAAAGCGGTCGGTTATATATCGTTCGGACAGCACAACCGCGTGTTTAAGCGTTTCGTCAGGTATTTTTATACCGTGGAACGATTCGTAGTAGTTTTTTATACCGCATAAAATGGTTACGGTGTCTTCTATTGAAGGCTCTTCTATAATAATCGGTTGAAAACGGCGTTCCAGGGCGGAGTCTTTTTCTATATATTTGCGATATTCGGTTAAGGTTGTCGCTCCGATTATCTGCACATCCCCCTTGGACAGGGCAGGTTTTAGGATATTGGCGGCGTTCATGGACCCTTCCGCGTCGCCTGCGCCGACTATGCTGTGAACTTCGTCAATCACCATTATAATGTTGCCGAGTGATTTGACCTCGTCGATTAATCCCTTCATACGGCTTTCAAATTGGCCGCGGAATTGTGTCCCTGCTACAAGGGCGGTAAGGTCAACGACGTGAACCTCTTTGTCTCTTAATCTGTAAGGGATCCGGCCGTCAGCAATCTTTTGAGCGAGGGCTTCGGCAATTGCCGTTTTACCGACCCCGGGTTCCCCTATCAGACAGGGATTGTTCTTTTGACGGCGGCACAGGATCTGAATCATACGCTGAAGTTCCCGTTCCCGTCCTACGATTTTATCCAGTTTGTTGTCCAGCGCGCGTTGGGTAAGGTTGGAACAATACAAATCAAGATACTTCTTTTTTGTGCCGGGTTTATTCCCCTGACGCTGCTGCCCGTTTTTTTGCTGCTGAGGGGGAATACCCGATATCATCGCCGAGCCGAAAAGACGGCGGAAATCAACCGCGGGTGCCCGACCTTCTTCGTTTTCGGTATTCTCCGCAGGAGGGTCAGCCTGGCTGTCGGGATTTTCCTCCGAAGATTCAATCAGACCTTCCATCTCCATATCCATACTGTCAAGGTCTTCATCGGACAATCCAAGCTTTTGTATAAAACTATCCACCGGCTTAATGCCCAGTTGTTTAGCGCATTTTAAACATATACCTTCATTTACGGTTTTGTTGCTTTCAATTTTGGTGATGTAAACGACTGCGATTCGTTTTTTACATCTCGCACAAAGTTCCATTATTATCTCCTGTATTTCCGGGATTGATTAATTTCTTAAATTGTTTATAAAGTTCAAAATCAATGAGTTGTCTTGAGTTGTTTGTGTAAAAACGGCGGGGAATATAACCGCAAGGAAAGGAAGGGCGGCGGTTATAACGATACTTAATATCCAGGCATACGCGAGTCCGCAAACCGAACCTAAAATGAAACCGGCGATTCGGTTAAAGGCGTTGAGAACCGGGAGTTTAAAAATCAGATCCAGTATCAGAGTTACGATTTTAAGCAATATTACTACCCCCAAAAATATCGTTATGAATGCCAAAATTTCCGAAATTCCCGCTGCGGTAGGTTCGGCTATTCTGGCTGATATGTCAGCAAGGACATCCTCAGAACCGGAAATCACCTGTTTATTATAATAATTCTCAATAATATCAAAATCCGCATTGTATCGCTGTATTACATCAAGAAATGCGTCCGGTTTATCGGCAAACAGGCGCGAGATATCCAGTGACTCTATGCCGGATGATATAATATATTTTATTGAATTGTAGACATCGGCGGTGAATTTATTAAGCATAAATCTATTGTTGTAAACCGCGGCTACCGGGGGGTAAAAATACCATCCGCATAAAAGCGCCGCGACAAATGTGATGATATTCATTAAAGATCGTATAAATCCTCGTTTGGTGCCGCTCCAGACCGCTAACACAACCGCAGCTATTAGAATAAAATCTATCAGGATACCCATATCGATTCACCTTTGCTATGGAAATTATGAAAATTATGGCTGTAATGCCGTGGTTTCAGAAGTTTTATAAGTTTCGGTTGCGGCGTCTGTAGTCTGAACTTTGGAAAAGGCAGATGATATATCAATCGATACCGCATAACTCGGATAACACAGGAACAATGTATTATTATCAGCGGCAATAAGGTCGATGCTGTTTTTTTCTATGGGGTATGTTTCGGCGGAGCTGCCGTTCATCTCGGTTTTTATTATATTGGTCGCAGTTAATACAAACAAATTGTTTTCTACGCAAAGCAATTTAATAATCTGACCGTCTATGGTTTGTTCGCCTGTCTGTATGCCGTTGGAATCGAAAATCAACAGGCGATGCGCGTCACCGACTACATTTTCCGAAAATGCTATAAATGCATGATCATCTGTAATAAGCGAATACGCGGGAATATCACCATTATAGCCGTATTGGTTTTTCAATATACCCCCGTCGGTATAAAATAATAATTTGTTGTCGCATAAAACGGTAAATCCGTCCTCGTAATAATGCGCCCTGAGCGGCATTAAATCCTCATGAGTAATAAGTACCGCGGCTGAATCGGAGAAGGGGTCACAGGTCATAATCTCGGTTTGAAAATCACCGTCAAGGTTGAATGCCGATACTATAAGTATTGAACTGCCGTCCGGTTTTATGGATACATCCATTACCAGCTTATCTTTCAAAATCCGGCTGATTAATTCGTGTTTGCGGTTATAGATATATACGGCGGAACGATACTCCTGTGTTTTTGTAACCAGCGCGTATAATCCGTCATCGCTGTTTGCGGCTCCGGTAATGGGGTAAGGCAGTGTTTCCCCGTACAGTTTGGAAAAGGAATTGTATAAAGCATATGAATTGCCGCCGAGATCATACACAAGCAGATGCCTACCGGAGGACCGTATAACAGGATTTGAAATGAAAGAGGATTCGCTTAAAATATTCATTCCGGACAGGCTGTATATATTTACCGCGGTACTGTCAGCGATGACAAAATCACCGCGGAACTCATCAAAATTGATCTCTTTGTCTGTGCTGTAAGAGATTTTTATACTATCCGATGTATAACTGTAGATATTGGAATCGATATCCAGATAACGCATTAAATATTGAAAACCTTCAACCGTTATGTCATCGCGGTTGGCAGCCATCATTCCGAGCACAAATACAATCAATATAAAAACAGTCAGAAACTTTGCTGTTTTATAACGCCGCGAAATGTCCATATAGTAATGATTTATCGCGTAAGAATCGGCTCCTGCATGTTTTTTTTGAATGCTTTTTTTCTGTGCCGTCTTTTTTTCTTTTTCAGGCATCGGTTTTATATACCACCCTGTTTAAATATAATCCGTGTGCGGGTACGGTAAAGCCCGCGGCGACCCTGTTTTTTCCTTCGATAATCCGCGGTATGGCGTCTGACGGTATTTTTCCTTCGGAAATATATATTAAAGTTCCTGATATGATGCGCATCATGTTATATAAAAATCCGTTTCCGTTAATAATTATTTTTATGAAACTGTTTTCGCGGGTCACACGTGCGTCATAAATTTCCCGTATTGTATCGGTAACCGATGATCCGGCAGCCATAAAAGCGGTGAAATCGTGTATTCCTATGAGATGCGCCGCCGATTCATTCATCTTTTCGGCTTCAAGCGGCCTCACGTAGTGATAGGCGCGGTCGGTGAAGAAGGGATTGGGATATCGCTCATTCCATATGAGGTATAAATATTCTTTGCGGATGACATCGTATCTGGGATGAAAGCTGTCGCTTACCTCGGCGGCTTCTATTATCGATATATCGTGGGGCAGATGGTGATTTAACGCGTCCGGTATAATTCCGGCAGAAATATTATTGGGCGCACAGGCGGTATTTATTGTACAGTAGAATTCTTTGGCGTGGACGCCGCTGTCGGTCCGTCCGCAGCCTGTTAACGGACAACGGTATCCGAAAACCGATTCAACGGCATCCTGCAGCCGTTCCTGAACGGTTAACGCGTTTTTTTGGACCTGAAAACCGCTGTAATTTGTACCGAGAAAACTGAGTTTTAATAAGATATTCATCTATATTTTATATATCGGAAAATTGATGTTTAAAAGTATTGTTATAATACAGGACATCGCTAAAAGGGCGATTGTAATAAAATCGGCGGGGCGCATACGCAGCACGGTCATGCGGGTTCTGTTGTCACCTCCGCGATAACAGCGGCATTCCATCGCCGTTGACAGTTCGTCGGCGCGCCGAAATGCCGAAATAAACAAGGGTATGAGTATCGGAATCAACGCTTTGGCGCGTTTGGTGAGACTGCCGGTGGAAAAATCGGCGCCGCGTGCTTTTTGAGCGTTCATGATTTTATCGGTTTCCTCGATAAGCGTGGGAATGAAGCGCAGCGCGATGGTCATCATCATGGCGAACTCATGTACCGGTAGGTGTATACTTTTCAGCGGGGCAAGCAGGCGTTCGAGTCCGTCGGTAAGGGCGATAGGCGAAGTGGTATATGTCAATATAACACTGGTCCCCGCAAGCAGGGAGGTTATTCTGATTATCATCAATAACGCGTACATTATGCCTTCAAGATATATGTTTATAAAATAAAAATCCACCATCAAAACTTCGCCTTTGGTCCACAATATATTGATAATAGCTGTAAATGCAATAATGACAATCAGCGGGCGCAACCCCTTGACTATAATTTTGATGGGAATCCGGCTTATAAATACAAGCAATCCGGTATAAAGCATAATATATATATAACCGGAGACGCTTGTCGCCAAAAAAATCGATGTTATATACAGAAGTGTCAGTATAATTTTCGTTCGCGGATCCAATTTATGAAGAATGGAGTCTCCCGGAAAAAATTGACCCAGGGTAATGTCTTTTAACACTCCGGAAACCCTCCCTTTTGCTTTTGGCGTATTAATTTCATTATTTCATCTTTTGCCGCCTCTATCGTAAAGATATCGTCACGGATGTCAATACCCCTCTTTATTAAGATATGAATAAGGCGGGTTATCTGCGGCACATCCAAACCGACCGATACAAGCTTGTCGGCATGTTTGAATATCTCCGAACATGCGCCTGTCATATATATCCTGGAATCGCTCATCACTACAATATTATCGGAATAACGCGCCATATCCTCCATACTGTGACTGACCAGAATAACGGTGCTGTTGTTTCGGCGTTGATATGACCATACTCCGCCGAGTATTTCCTCACGACCCATAGGATCCAATCCCGCCGCGGGTTCGTCGAGGATTAAAACTTCCGGTTCCATAGCGATTATGCCCGCTATCGCGACACGCCTTTTCTGTCCGCCGGATAACTCAAACGGGGATTTTTTAAGTAAATCGTCACTTAAACCGCAAAAAACAATTGCATCGCGTACACGCCGGTCAATTTCGTCTTTATCCAGCCCCATATTAACGGGACCAAACGCGATATCTTTATATACAGACTCTTCGAAAAGCTGATATTCCGGATATTGGAACACGAGTCCTACACGAAAGCGGATATCGCGGATTTTTTTTGGGAATTCCCAAATATCCCGTCCGTCAATTAAAATGCTGCCCGAGCAGGGTTTTAAAAGACCGTTGAGGAGTTGAACAAGGGTTGATTTGCCGGAACCGGTATGCCCGATAAGCCCGCTTATGCGGCCGCTCTCGAAACGAACGTTTATGTTATCAAGTGCCTTTTTTTCGAAAGGGGTGTTCTCCCCATATATATACGACACATTTTTTAATTCGATAGATGCCATAATGATTTCATTTTCTTTTTATAATCTTATTATATGTTTTTTTCGGCAATTGTTAACGGAGAAGCTTTTCAAGGATATCGGCGCAGCTTTTTTCATCTAATATATTTATCGGCACATCAATACCGTCTTTGCTGATCTCAAACATGAGTTCGGTGACCTGGGGTACGTCCAGACCTACACTTTGGAGTTCCGCAACGTTAGAAAATACTTCCGACGGCGTACCGTCAAGGAATATTTCACCGTCGTTGATAACGATTACGCGGTCAGCGCGAACCGCCTCGTTCATGATATGTGTAATGTGGAGAACCGTTATATTGCGTTCCCTGTTTAACATTTCTATTGTATTCATTACCTCATGCCGGCCTGAGGGGTCAAGCATGGAGGTGGATTCATCAAAGATAATGCATTCGGGGAGCATGGCGATAATACCCGCGATTGCGATACGCTGCTTCTGACCTCCCGAAAGCTGGTGTGGTGAGTGGCGCGCGTATTTGCTCATTCCTACAACAGCCAGCGCATCATCTACCCGGCGGCGTATCTCAGACGATTCCACACCCATATTTTCCGGCCCGAAGGCAATATCCTCTTCGATAATTGTGGCTACCAGCTGATTGTCCGGGTTTTGAAAAACCATACCGATATCACGGCGGATTTCAAACACATCATTCTCGGTAATGTCGGGTGAGGTAATGTCCCGTCCGTTTATATATATTTTACCGCTGTTTGGAGTCAAAATGAAATTCAGCAGTTTTGCCAGTGTGGATTTACCTGAACCGTTATGACCGAGTATCGCGACAAACGAGCCCTTTTCAATCTCCAGGTTTATATTCTTTATTACGGGTATATCATGCAATGTGTCGTTGTCGTATGAAAACGACACGTTTTCCATTTTTATAAAAGCCATTTTTGTACCGGTTCTTGATTATTTTAATATATTAAGATTGCAGATGATTAAGTGAAATGTTGAACCCAGCGCGCGGCTGCGCCGCAGGGTATATATTGACCTGTTTGTTTTACCGGCAGTCCCAGTTCATCGGCGTCGACCGAACCGCCGAACCTGGGGCCAAGGGAGAGATTCAACAGGTAGCTCATGACGGAGGGAGACAGCCCCGTGGTATATGAATTTATAAGAAAGAACAACGGTTTATCGGTCAGCAGCCGCGCGGCGAGAGCGACAAATTCGCTGATATTGTCTTCAATCTTCCAGATTTCACCTGAAGGCCCCCGCCCGTATGACGGCGGGTCCATAATAATCGCATCGTAACGGCTGTTTCGTTTTATTTCGCGTTCGGCAAATTTTCGACAGTCATCGGTAATGTAACGTATCGGCGCTTCGGCAAGACCTGAAAGGGCTGCGTTTTGTTTTGCCTGTGCCACCATACCCCGGGCGGCGTCTACATGGCATACCGAAGCCCCGCTTTTTGCCGCGGCTATTGTGGCGCCGCCGGTATAGGCGAACAGATTTAACAGCTTAATGGGTCGTTTTGCCTCTTTTATCAACGCTGAGAACCAGTCCCAGTTGGCGGCTTGTTCGGGGAATATCCCCGTATGTTTAAAACCGGTCGGCCGTATGATAAAGGACAGATCATTGTATGATATTTTCCATTCGCCGGGAAGACGTTTTGTTTTCCAGCCCCCGCCGCCCTTTGATGAGCGCGAATAGACCGCGTCGGCCTTTGACCATAACGGGTGACCGCGAAATCCGCGCCACACTATCTGCGGGTCGGGTCGTATTAATATATAATCTCCCCAACGCTCAAGCCGCTCACCGTCCGAAGCGTCAAGCAATTCAAAATCGCGCCAGCCCGACGCATGCCACATAATGACTCCTTTGTTTCCCCGGGTTATTTATTTACAATTGTCAAACAATGAAAACTGACCGTCATCCGACAAATTCGGCTTAGGTTCAATGCCGAGATGCTCATAAGCAAGCCGCGTTACGCATCTGCCCCGGGTTGTTCGGTTCAGGTATCCTATCTGCATTAAGTACGGCTCATATACATCTTCAAGGGTAATCGATTCTTCGCCAACCGTTGCCGCCAGTGTTTCCAGTCCCACAGGTCCGCCGTCGTAAACCTTTATGATGGTTTCCAGCATGCGGCGGTCAATGTTATCCAGACCGAGCGAATCGATTTCCAGCTGTCCCAGCGCGTAATCTGAAACCTGCCGGTTGATAACTCCGTCGCCTTTTACCTGTGCGAAGTCGCGTATACGCCGCAGCAGGCGGTTCGCTATACGCGGAGTCCCGCGGGAACGCGATGCGATTTCCCGCGCGCCGTCATCGTCTATCTGCATATTTAAAATACGCGCCGACCTTTGTATTATACGGGTTAATTCTTCAGTTGTATAAAGTTCCAGTTTCAGCAGTACGCCGAAACGGTCGCGCAGCGGCGTTGACAGTTGACCTGCCCGCGTGGTCGCTCCTATTAACGTAAAACGAGGCAGATCTATACGGATGCTGCGCGCCGAAGGACCTTTTCCGATGATAATGTCCAGCGCATAATCTTCCATCGCGGGATAAAGAATTTCCTCCACAGAACGCTGAAGCCTATGGATTTCATCAATAAACAATATATCGCCGTCACCTAAATTGGTTAAAAGAGCGGCAAGATCGCCTGCTTTTTCTATGGCAGGTCCCGATGTTACGCGGATATTGATGTTCATTTCAGCTGCTATAATGCCCGCCAGCGTGGTTTTGCCGAGTCCGGGAGGCCCGTACAACAGTACATGGTCAAGTGATTCTCCGCGCATCTTTGCCGCGCTTATATAAACACGCAGATTTTCCTTTGCCTTGACCTGTCCCACATATTCATCGTCATCAAGCGATTTGGGGCGCAGTGTCGCGTCGGTGCCGCGGTCTTCCTCGGATACGGCGGAAGAGACTATGCGGTTTTCAAAATCTGTATCGGGCATAATTAACTCCGTAATAATATTCAATATTCAAAAATCAATTTGTTTATCTTGTTTATCGTGTTCTGCGCACTGCAAAAAGGCGATTAAGACTGTTGACGATCAGTTCTTTAGCATTTTTTTTAAAGCCAAACGTATGATTTCCTCTAAATCAATCGATGATGTATCAATGTCACGCAGAGCCGCGGCGGCTTCCGACCGTGAATAACCGAGAACCATCAGAGTGTTTTGGGCGTCGGAGAGCTTATTGTCGGCTTTATTAGCATTAATATTATAACCATCGGAGGATTCGACGGTTATCTTTTTGGATATTTTATCTTTGAGGTCGAGAATAATCCGCGCTGCCGTCTTGGCACCCACCCCCTGCGCTTTTGCAAGCAGTTTGGCGTCTTCCGTCGTAACAGCCAGCGCAAACTTTGTCGGTGATAGCAGTGTCAAAATAGACATTGCGGATTTCGGACCCACACCGGAAACGGAGATCAGCATTCGAAAGGCGGCGAGTTCATCCTGTTCATAAAAACCAAACAGCTCTATTGCGTCTTCACGTACCGTTAAATGGGTGAAAAGACGTAATCGCTCTTCCTTGTGTGCCGATATCTTTCCCAGAGTGTTTCCGCTTACGGTTAACTGATAACCGACACCGCCGCAGTCAAGAACCGCAGTATTTATATCCGTATGTACAAGTGTACCTGTCAGTTGATAAAACATAATTAATATGACTCCCGGATCCGATTAGTTTAATAAAATACAAGAGTTATGCAGCAGCTATTTGTTATAATAATCGCGTATGCGTGAACATCCCGTATGCGCGTGACATACGGCGATGGCAAGCGCGTCGGCTGCATCATCCGGTTTGGGGGCTGTGTTCAGGTTCAATATCAGCTTTATCATTTCGACTACCTGGGCTTTTTCGGCACGTCCGTAACCCACCACAGCCTGCTTCACCTGCAAAGGTGTATACTCATATACCGATAAGCCGTTCATTTTCGCGCATAATGTTATGACACCGCGCGCTTCCGCGATTTTCATGGCGGTTTTTTGATTGGTATTGAAAAACAACTCTTCGACAGCCATTTCCGAAGGTTTATATGTTTTTATCAGCGAGTCGAGTTCTGTATAAATTGTAAGCAGTCTGTCCGACGTTTCAGTTCCTGCAGGTGTTGTTAATGCGCCCTGCGCCAGGGTGGTGAAATGTGAGGAGCGGTAATCCACTACTCCGTAACCCACAATAGCGATACCAGGGTCAATGCCGATGATTATCATTTCAGGTTTCTCCGAATATATGTCTGCAAAATATGCCGTAAACCGTTTATCCGTGTTTGTCCGATTGCTTGTATTTCTTGTATTGCTTGGAATGTAAATTTCTGTTGAAGTATGTTTAAATCAATATAAACAATATTAAAATATTATATCATAGAATTATATGCATGTCAAAATGTTTTTGTAAACATTTATGGACCTGACATACAGCTCCTGTAATATAATTTATACCGGATTGTTTACATTTTTTTTTGCTTATGATATAATGAACCAATCGGGGGTGGTTTGATGAAAATTATAAAATTGGCTGTGGGAGATGTCCTCCAGATGAAAAAGCCGCATCCCTGCGGCTCAGTTTCCTTCAGGGTGCTTCGTGTGGGGTCGGATATCCGCATAGTATGTACCGGCTGCGGCCGTGATCTCACGGTTCCGCGTATAGCATTTGAAAAGAAAATTAAAACGGTTAACGGAGAGAAAGTATAAATGGCTCAATTTGTAAACAGTATTACAGCTCAGGATTCGAATACGGACATTAAATTAACACATACGTCCCGAATAAAGAACAAAAACACTAAAAGCTCAAAAAACCGGCCTATGTATCTGGCTGCCTTTCTTGTTCCTCTGGGGTTAATGTGGCTTATTTATATCGCGATGGAGGTATGGCCCTTTGGACAGAACTCCGTCCTGGTGCTCGATTTAAACGGTCAGTATGTATACTTCTTTGAGGAGCTGCGAAATAAACTGACCAGCGGCGGCAGTCTGTTATATTCCTGGAGCCGTTCGCTGGGCGGGGAATTTATGGGCATCTTTGCCTATTATATTGCAAGCCCCTTTTCAATATTAACCCTTCTGTTTCCCAAATCCATGATAACCGAAGCGCTGCTTGCCATAATATTGCTTAAAGTCGGTTCATGCGGATTGATCATGTCCGTTTATCTCTCAAAATCGCATCCGGGTCCGCGTATCAATACCGTCATATTTTCCACGATGTATGCGGTGTGCTCATATGCCGTAGTGCAGGCCCACAACACCATGTGGATAGATGAGATGATTTTTTTGCCGTTGATGGTATTGGGCATCGAACAGCTTATAACAAAACGGCGATTGATTCTCTTTACCGCATCGATAGCGTTGAGCGCGATGGTAAATTTCTATATAGGCTATATGATGTGCATATTTGTCGTATTATACTTTTTCTATTATTATTTTGCTCATAATACCGATTATGAAAATAATTTTTACGAGGAAGACAGGCATTTTATTAAATCGACAGCCAGAGCGGCTGTCTGCGGCATTATAGGGCTGGCCATTGCGATGGCGGTATTATATCCTGCTTATGTGTCGCTTACCTTCGGGAAGACGGAATTTTCCGATCCCTCTTATACTTTTGATCAAAAATTCGATTTTCTTGACATGATTGCAAAGCTTCTTCCCGGGTCATATGATACGGTCCGTCCGGAAGGACTGCCTTTTATATACAGTGGAACTCTGACACTTATTCTGCTGCCGATATATTTTATTTCATCGAACGTAAAACCGAGAGAAAAGATATTCAGCGGTTTACTTGCTTCCGTATTGATATTCAGTTTCAACGCTTCGGTTGTAGATATGGCATGGCACGGCTTCCAGAAACCCAATTGGCTGAATTATCGTTACAGTTTCATATTCTGCTTCTTTATAATCGTGTTGGCATATAAAGCGTTCGCCGATCTTGAACGGGTGGATTTTAGATATATTTTGATTGTTTGCGGTGTTTGGGGCATTTTGATTTTTATTATACAAAAGCAGGGCTATGAGTGGCTGGATGATCTTACCTGCATATGGGTTTCGCTGGCTTGCCTCTGTGTTTATATTATAATATTGCATCCCGTAAATAAAGGATATATGAAAAGCAACGCCAAATTGATTTTGATGATAGTGGTTTGCCTGGAGCTTTTTATATCCGGTCTGCTTGATGAGATTGCCCTGGACGAGGATGTTGTATACAGCAGCCGTACATCGTATCAGAGTTATATGGAAAAACTTCAGCCGGCGGTTGACTATATTCATAATTACGATGACGAACACTTTAATGATTTGTTTTACCGGATGGAAAAAACTTCGCACCGCAAGACAAACGACCCGATGGCGTTGGATTTTTACGGGATATCCAATTCTACGTCAACGCTTAACACGTCGGTAATAAACATGTTGAATAAATTGGGTTATGCGTCCAAATCTCACTGGACAAAATACCTCGGAGGCTCCCCTGTGGCGGATTCCGTATTGGGCATTAAATATATAATTATAACCGAACCGGATAAAAATTCACTCTACGAACCGATATATAACAATGATGAAAATCAGTTATACGGTTATTATAATCCGTTTGCGCTTTCCCTGGCATACGGGGTAAGCGGCGATATATACGAAATTGACGGCGAAGATTATAAAACACCGTTTGAATATACAAACGCTTTGATTACGGCTATGCTCGGACATGATGAAGAGATTGAACTCTTCAAGAATCTGCGTGTCGAGGATTTAACTTATGATAATGTAGAGGTGACCTTTACAACCGGACATAAAAAATATACTCCGACAAATACGGGCAGACCCGGACAGCTTATCTTTAACTTTACTGCTGAAGGCGATAACAATGAAGTTTTCTGTTATTTCCCGTCCGATTACAAACGTGAAGTCGCGCTCAGACTGAACGGCAGCGATATGGGGACATTTTTCGGCAATGAAACATATCGTATAGTTTCGCTGGGATTACATGCGCACGGGGCGGAGATGAATATGGTCATGACGCTGAACGAAGAGAATCTGTATTTAGCCAGCGGCGTCGATTATTTTTATTATCTTGACAGGGAACTTTTTCGCGAAATACTGCCGTTGCTGCAGGGTGGTCAGCTGGAAATAGATTCATTCAAGGATACCGAAATAACAGGTAAAATCAATGTGCCCGCCGGTATGACAACACTGTTTACCTCCATACCGTATGATGAGGGCTGGCGTGTTTATGTGGACGGTGTAATCACCGAAACCGCCGCTTCGCTCGACTCACTGTTATCGGTTGATCTGACGGAAGGAATGCATGAGATAAAATTACGTTATCTGCCGGATTGCGTCACAACGGGACTTATGATATCCGCTGCCGGAATAACGGCGTTTATCGCATTAATCTTAATCGATAAGAAAAAAAACAAAAAATTAAAAACGTCCGGTCAATGATATAACAACGATATCATTACGATATAACAATGATGTAACATGGTTTTATTATGCCGTCGCAAACATTCGGAAACACGGTTGACAATCATGTGATTGTATGCTATGCTATAATATATGTAATATCGGGAAAGCGGAGGGAAGGCAGTTGAAATCAGATATAACAGGCGATGATATCCCGGGTTCTGTATTGCTTAAGCAGGATTTGGGCAATGTTACCGGCAGGGAATTTCTTGATAAAATATTCTATATTTCCGATGGTATTATGCTTTCCCGGATAAGAGAAATTACCGGTGTAGACGGTTCGACATTACAGAATTGGGTAAAGCGCGGTTGGGTGCCTAATACCGTTAATAAAAAATACAGCAAAGACCACCTGGCTCGTATCCTTATCATAAACATGCTGCGCGGTACCATGAAACTGGAAGAAATCAATTATCTGTTAAATTATATAAACGACGGCGTCAATGGAGCATACGATATTATTTCGGAATCGCAGCTTTACGGCAATGTTTGTGATATTATAGACCGCATGACCGGCGATAATGACAATGAGTTTAAAGATTTGAATTCATGCATAAAAAAATACACCTGTGAATGTACTTCACGGATATCGGAAAACCGGTTAAGGCTGGAAAAGGTGCTGGAAATAATCGCTGTTGCTTATTGGGCGTCTTTGTTTCGGAAATATTCAAACAACCTTTTCGAACAGCTGAAATCGTCGGATATATAAACCGTTATTACTTACTGTTGAACGATAAGGTCGGAATTCATATGGCAGCATGGTATAATTCACTTGAAACAATTCAACGCATATTCGCGCTTATTGCGATTCCGTCAACGGCGGTGCTTATTATACAGACGATTTTATTACTGCTCGGAGTCGGCTCCGGTAAAAAAACAAATTACGTCTCAGCAGGGGCACTTGTACCTATGGTCAGTGTATGCGGCTGGAGCGGTATTGCGTTGACGGAATTGAATATAAACACTGTGTTTGCCGTTGTATTATCGGTTTTATCCGGGCTGTCTGTTTTCATCGGTATAACATTGTTTTTGAAATATAGAATGACGTTATATATATCTGATAATTCTGATAATACGGATAATACAGAGATAAAAGATATAGTGGGCAGGACCGGCCGTGTTTATATGCCCGTTCCGTCGAAATTGAACGGGTCCGGAAAAGTTACCGTAACCATTGGGAACAAACGTTATGATATAAACGCCGTGACCCGGGACAGGGAAGGGCTAAGAACGGGAGAAACTGTACGGATAGTCGCGTTCGATAAAAACGGTATGCCTGTAGTGGAGAGAATGAGCATAACAAAAACCGCATATCGCTAAGATATTAATAAGCTGTAAAGGTTTAAAGAGGAATGAATCTATGCCGTATTCAACAATCGAAATCCGTAATGTCTACCGCCGTTATCGATTTATAAAGATACTAAAAAACTTTGTTGTATTTATAATCGTGATGGCGGTTATTATTATCGGACTGTTAAAAAGCGAATATGTTGACAAAGTCATGGCGGCTGCGGTTTCTGTTGCGGCTGCCGTTATCGTTTTTTATGTGTTGAAATTATATATCATATTCGACAAAACATGGGACGGCGAGGTTGTCGCCAAAAACAAAACATATACATATGCGAAATCAACAAAAATTATGTTGAACAAGGCGGAGACGGGGGCGAGAGATAAACAGGGCGGCAGTATGCCTTATGTGCGTTCCGAACTGCAGGTAAGGCGAAATGATGACGGCAGGGTATTCAAGCATGTGTATGTAGGACACGACGAGTCAAATCATGTAGGTTATTATCGTATAGGAGACCGGGTACGCCATTATGCCGGTTTAAATCTTTACGAAAAAGAAGATAAGTCAAAGGACCGCCGGGTTATGTGTCTGCGCTGCCGGTCGCTTGAACCCAAAGAATATAAAAAGTGTAAAAAGTGCGGTTTCATTTTGCCGGTATAATATAATTACGGAATAAACAAAAACGATTAAGTTAATCCTATATCAGGGTGATTTAATTGAAAGACAAGAGAAATTATACCGACATCGCCGGTGAGTATATGCTTATTTATGCAGCCGGCGCCGTTATTTACAGTTTGATTGAAATAATGTGGAGAGGGTATACACACTGGACCATGGCATTGGCCGGCGGATTGTGTTTTTCGTGTATTTATTTTACCGAAAATTGCTTTAAGCATAAGCGGTTATGGTTGAAGTGCTGTGTCGGCTGTGTAATAATAACAACCGTGGAGTTTTCGGTCGGCTGCCTTGTCAACCGGATATTGGACTGGCGGGTTTGGGATTATTCGAATCATCGGTTGAACTTCTTTGGACAAATTTGTTTGCTTTACATGGTTATGTGGTATGTATTGTGCGGTCCGGCATATCTGCTGTGCGGATATATCAAGCGGCTTATATCCGGTAGAAAAGCGTCAAACATCAAATATTAAATATTTAACTTGGATTCGGCAAGTAAATAAATATACTGCAGATTATCTGGCGATGCCCCACTAAATGGAGGCGAAAACATCCGATTGTATTAAAATAATGCAATTATATTCAACAAAT